>MFUQ01000013.1:0-147 GCA_001785725.1 Candidatus Nomurabacteria bacterium RIFCSPLOWO2_01_FULL_36_10b | reverse complement strand
TATCCTGATATGTTTATCTTTGGCAGTATTAACTAACTCTATAAGAACTGATTCTGCTTCTTGTTTTGTATAACCATGGAGGTCAATACACTTATGTGGTTTAGACTCATATTTATTTATTTTTGACATAGATAAAAATCATGGAGA
>MFUQ01000012.1:24212-34396 GCA_001785725.1 Candidatus Nomurabacteria bacterium RIFCSPLOWO2_01_FULL_36_10b | reverse complement strand
CAATTGCATTTCCATCAATTGTTTACGCGCAACAACCAGCCACGCCTCCACCAGCAGAGTGTAAAGTTGACACTATTCAGTTCAAACACTTTGAGGGTCTTGATACAAATATTCCAATGAATATGCCGGGTGGTGTAATTACATATGATTGGCGTAAAAACAATGTTGGTGGTAAAAAAGTTACACTTGAAATAGCAACAAGCAATTGTTCTGGTAAAAAGATTGCCGTATCAGTTCAATCTAACCGCAGATCAGGTTTCCCAACAATAAAAGAACTTAGTAATAAAGAGTTTCCTGTTGAAGATGGTGGTGGAATTAGTATGCGTCTTGTTGTTGCGGATGAGCAATGCGCATTTTTAACTGAAAAGGAACAAAATGATCTTGCCAAAGCAATTGCTGATACTTTGGAGAACGAAGGGACATCATTTATACAAAACGTTTCTCAATATCGTGCAAATATAGGTTATACTCCTAGGAGTATTGGAAGCTTTGTTTCTACATTTAGAAATAGTGGTTGGCAACAATTTTTGTCAGACAAGGAAGGATATCCCCTTTTTCTTGCTACACAAAACCCACTAGAACGAATAGAAGGAATGAGTTATCTAAAAAATTACAATACTTATGGTTGGCTTCCACAAGAAATAGAAGAACTTGATAAAATTATAAAGAAAAATGATATATTTGTCCCATCATCATGTGATTATACAGCAATGGCTAGGCCAGTTATTGATGCTGTACCTGGCCCATATAATCCAGCACCAGGAGCGGTACCATGGGTTAAATCAGACCGCTTAAAATTTCAATGTAATAACTATGATAATTGTAGGGCTGGCAATACGTTACAATGGGTATTAGGTCGTACTCAACAAACCGTAGGCGGAGGAGCATACCTTCCTTCAACATCAAAATGTCTTGACGCTCAAGGAAATCCAATTGTAGGATGCCAGGATTTATTGGCTCCACTACCGGGATTTGGATATACAATAGGAAGCGACCTTTCTATAGGCAAGTATGTAAATACAGTAATTAAAATTGTTATCGGTCTGATGGGTATTGCCGCTGTATTTATAATCATTGGAGCAGGTATTGAATACATGACATCAGATTCATTTGGCATAAAAATGGGAGCGAAGGGGAAAATACAAGATGCCGCTTTAGGACTAGCTGTTATTATTGGAATTTACGTTATTCTTCGCACAATTAATCCTTATCTTCTTGACTTGAATCCTGATAGTATTAGTAATATTACTTTGTCTTCTTCAAAATTTACTCCATCAGATGTCGCATCTGGAGATTGTGTTAAATCATATAGAACACCGCCCTCAGCTAAACCAGAGTTTTCACCACCAAGTAATATAATTAATAATCTTTCAACATATAAAAGTAGATATACAATTGCTGCCAATAGAGTTGGTATTCCTTGGGAAATGTTAGCCATCATACATTTCCGTGAAAGTAATTTCCAAACTGAAATAGGCAAAGGACCGGTTCGCCAAAATGGAGATGGTGGAGTATTCCAAAATGATCCGCCAAGGCAATATCAAAATGCATTGAATGCAAGACTCGGTCTTGCTCTTAATGAAGACAAATTTGATGATGCGCTTATCATTGCAGCATATTTGTTAAAAGAGAAAGAACCAAAACTTAGTACAACAACAACCGATGAAAGTATAATTAAGAATGCATTTTGGGGATATAATGGAAAGGGAAAGTATCAGCAGAACAGCTATAATAACTCTTTTTATGTAATGAATAAATGGGATGAGTCACGTAAGGGTATGATGGTATGTGGTTCTGTTGTACAAAATGGAGTGCGTAAACAAGTTAGTAGAGAGGATAGGCAATTTGGAGCATTTCCACTTTGGTATGCTCTGAAACACTAATAGTTATTTGTAACAAACACTTACAAATAAAAGAATAGTACTTAGTATATTTTGTATGTAGTAGAAGAGTGATATAATACTAATATGCGTCAGAGAATGTTTGGTTTTATTTTAATAGGTGTTGCTATTGCGCTTATACTTGTATTTGCGTATTTTATGTTGCGTTCTAATGGTAAAGTTGGGACAGATGCAAAGCCATTTCCAACACTTCCATTTGGTATTGGTAGTGGGAAGAACAAAGAAGATAATACAGTGGTTACTCCTATTACTGATGATGTTACGCCAACAACTGATGCGTCAAAAGATGGAGACGACCACACACCACTGCGCCTTGTGAAAATAAGCCAACGGCCGGTTACGGGCTATGCTATTAGAGAAACATATAAAGATATTCTTAATACAGTTATTACTCCAATTGATGTAAAAGATCCAGTAACAGGCGAGATTATACATGAAGACGTCGCTAAAGATATTATAACTCGCATAAAAGTTCCAATTGTTAGATATGACGATAGGGCGAATGGAAATTTGTATGAAACAGAGGTTTATCCTCCTTTAAAAGAATCAAAACTAACATCAACAAATATAATTGGTACTGGCGAAATTATAATTGCTCCAAGTACGGTTTGGTACCGCTATTATAGTGAAAGCGCGAATCGCATAGAGACACTACGTGGGGATTTGTTTTCAACAGTATCTGCTGTCACGTGTCCATATAATTTTTCAGAGCGTTTAACGCTTAATATGACAGGTCGCGCTGTAGAGCAAGTTCAAAGTTTTGCACAAGAGGCGCTAGGGATTTCTCAATCATTGATTCAGCCCGGTATATTTGACACAGCTACACAGCAACTTGTAAAAGATTTTCAAAAGGCATACAAACTACAACCAGATGGCATCGTAGGTAAAAATATGAATAAGATTCTAAATGAGCTTTGTATACAAAAAGAACAACAAGAACAAGAAAAGAAAATCAAAGAAAGCGGAGATATCCGATATCGTCTTACTACAGAGCTCTCCCCTAGATTGGTTTATGGAATGGCAACATCGCCAGATAAGCGATATGTATTCTCATTAGTAGATGCTGATACTACTGTTTCTGGAATTGTAAGCGCGATAGGTAGTGCTGGCACAAAACAAATTTATTCACTGCCATTTTCCGATTGGAATGTAACATGGCCCACTGCTATTAATGTTTTGCTTGTAACAAAAGCGTCTGGCCTAGTTCCTGGGTCAGTATATTGGATTGATGTTACATTGCAACAACCAAAGTTAGAAAAAATATGGGGAGACCAATATGGGCTAACAGCTCGTATGAGTATAGATGGTAGCAAGATGTTATACAGCATTTCACAAGATGGCGCAATTGAATTTGGCGTATTTGATATGAAAACACGCAGAGCAAAAGCCCTTCCATTTGTAACATTGCCGGAAAAATGTGTATGGGCATATGATAGTGTTCATGCTTATTGTGGAGTGCCAGATACAATTCCTGGTGGCTTGTACCCAGATTTATGGTATCAACACGCAGTTTCATTTAATGATGATCTTTGGAAAATCAATGTTCTTACTGGAGAAACAAATTTACTTGATACATTAGATGGAATAAGCCCTACTGCTGATATTGTGTCATTAGAAGTCGCGTATGATGAGTCATATCTTTTCTTTAAGGACAGCGCGTCTGGGTACATTTGGTCATATCGTCTTATTGATGCGACATATTAATACTATATACTACTAACCATGCGTGATTATCAGATACGATCGTATGATCCTTCTTCATTTATATCGGGGTATCCTGATATTGTTTCTCGTATTCTTGCTTTTCATAATATAAATACGAAAGATGAAGCTGAAGAGTTTCTTAACCCATCATATGAAAAAATTTCTGACCCATATTGTCTTAATGACATGAAATTGGCGGTTAAAAGGATACTGCTGGCAATTAAAAAGAATGAGAAGATAGTACTTTATGGGGACTATGATGCTGATGGCATTCCTGGGGTTGCGTTATTATATGATTTTTTCTGCGCTATTGGATATAAAAATATATCCGTATATATTCCGCATCGTCATGATGAAGGGTACGGTTTTCATCATGATGCTATTACAGAGTTTTTAGAAAATGGAATATCTTTGGTTATAACAGTTGATGTTGGGATAACTGCCCCAGCAGAAGTACTATATGCAAAAGAAAATGGTATTGATGTTATTATCACAGACCATCACATAATTGGAGAAGATGTTCCAAAGGCCTGTGCTATTGTGCATCCTAAACTAGGAAAGTATTTAGACAAGATGATATGTGGCTCTGCAACGGCATTCCAATTAGTACGTGGGATTTTAATACATATTAGATCATTGAAAGTAAAAGATATACCAGAAGGAATACATATTCCTAATGAAGGTTGGGAGAAATGGCTCCTTGACCTTGTTGGTATCGCAACAATTTCAGACATGGTGCCTCTTGTGAAAGAAAATCGTATTTTTGCTAATTACGGATTACGCGTTCTTCAAAAAACTCGTAGGTTAGGATTGCGAGCGCTTGCTAAAATGGCCGGAGTTAGTATCCAAAATTGTACAGAAGATGATGTAAGTTTTTCACTTACGCCACGTTTAAATGCCGCTTCACGCATGGATGACCCACGACGCGCATTTGAGCTTTTGACTGCAACTGACACTATTCAAGCAGAAACACTTGCTAATTTCTTAGTTAAGAAAAATGATGAACGTAAATATGAAGTGGCAACCATTATGCGTTCTGTGCACACTAAGCTTTCATCTAGAGAATTGCGTGAAATTGTTGTTGTCGGGGACCCATCATGGAGTCAGGGTGTGCTTGGCCTCGTTGCTTCAAAAATTACAGAAGAATATAGTGTTACTGCGTTTGTGTGGTCTCATCATAATAATGGTACATTGAAAGGGTCATGCCGCGCTAATCATGAAGTTGATGTAACAGCGCTAATGTCTAGTTTATCCCCAGAAACATTTTTATATTATGGTGGGCATCAAGGCGCTGGCGGTTTTTCTTTGACGCGCGATCGTATACATACACTTGAAAATGAACTCTATGCGCAATATTTAATACAAAAAGAAGCTTCAAGTAATTCATTTTCATCATCAAGGGCAACATTAATTGATGGTATATATGAATTATCATCTCTTACACAAGAAGTATGTAAACAAGTATTTGAATGTGGCCCATTTGGGGTAGGGAATCCTAAGCCAATATTGGCTCTTCGTGGCACTTTCAAGTCAATAAAAGGTTTTGGTAAAGGAAATATTCATACAGAAGTGACAATGAAATCTTCTGACAGTCGTATATGGCGCGCTGTTGGTTTCTTTGCATTAACTGATAGCTACACATACATGCCACACACGGGTGAGGAAGTTTATGTAATCGGCTCTCTTGAGAGGTCATGGTTTAGAGGTAGGGAAGAGATACGTTTACGTCTCATTGATATATTGCAATCTAGTCATCAAGTTTTCCACAGCAAATAAGTTGCATAGTAGTACGTATATACGTATAATAAATATGGGTATGGATATGTACCCCGGTCGTTAAGGGGTAGACAGATTCCATACTCTGTGTGTTGACGGCTGTTTTTTGTGACGTGTGGCTACGTCCTTGGTATAATCAACCCCATGACTACGTTATCGGGGTTGATTATATTCACTGATGGTTCTTCAAAAGGTAATCCTGGGCCCGGTGGTTTTGGAGCTGTATCTATAGATACTATAAATAATATTGTTGTTGAATATGGATCTGGTAGAAAACTAACAACGAATAATGAAATGGAACTTATGGCGTTAATTAAAGCTTTGCAAGGTTCTATTGGGTACAAGGGTAACGTGCATATTTATGCTGACTCGCAGTATGTTTATAATGGCGCAACAAAATGGATATATGGTTGGCGTTCTAATGGTTGGGTAAAGAAAGATGGGGAAGCTATTTCACACGAGAAACTCTGGCGTACACTTTCTGATATTATAGATAAGTATCGTGGTAATAAGTGTACTTTTGTATGGCATCATGTTCCTAGCCATATGGGTATTGCTGGTAATGAGCGTGTTGATACAATTGCTACAGCATTTGCTGATGGCGCAAAAGTAAAGTTATATAATGGGTCTCTTCAAAAATATAAATACCAAGAAGTTCTTGATATCCCATCTGATGAAATATTAATACGCGCGAGAAAAGAAAAACGAGCTAGGAGTTCTGGTGGAAGTGCGTTCTATATAAGCGTTGTCAATGGGAAATTAGAAAAACATACAATATGGGCGCTTTGCGAGAAGCGTGTGCGTGGTGTCAAAGGCGCTAAGTATCGTAAAGTTGCTTCAGATGAAGAGATGTCGCGTGTACTTAAGCAGTGGGGACTGTAATATTGATCGCTACTTAGAATGGCATAATCGCGCAACGCGCGAGAAAAAATTTTGTCTATATTACATTACGATTGTAAGTCGTTTCGTATTATTAAATAAAGTTAATGTAATGATTTTCAATGTACGTCCAGTTTATATTTGCGAAATAATCGTTTATGTAATTTGTTTTACCGCTTGGTTGGTAATCAGCAACATATGCATGTTCCCACATATCAATTCCAATGATGTATTGGCAACTATTTAGATGGCCAATTTGTTGTTCATCAACCCAATTATGCACAAGATTTTTCTCTATTGGGTCCCACCAGAGAATAGCCCAACCAATCCCTCGCGTTTTTGCAAGAGTAATAAAGGCGCTATACCATGTCTCGTATGATCCCCACTGTTTTATTATTTGTTGACCAAGTTTTGATGATGGGTCATGAGGATGTGGCCCTTCCTTAATTGCGCTGAAGTAATATTCATGATTTCTCATTCCATTATATTCAAATGAGAATCGTCGTGAAAGTTCGTCTCTGATATATACATCAATACTAGTGTCGTCAAGGAGGCGCAGAATAGTATTAGTGTTATTTACATACCCATCATACAATTTAAGATGTTCTTCTATATTTTTTTGTGAAATACCAATTAAAATAGGGATTATGAATTCTTTTTTAATATACATAGATTATTAGTATATCATGTATAATTATTAGTCTGTAATATATTTCAATGTAACATGACATATGCGTAATGAACCGGGGTATAAATTTTTAATAGTATCATCTTTAGTTATATTATTTGCATGCATACTTATAATAGTGTGGCGTGTAATGTCACATAAATTAGTAAATGTTTCGGAGTCAGTACTTAAAGTGGTATTTCTTGATGTTGGGCAAGGTGATTCTATTTTCATAGAAACACCATCCCATATACAAATACTCATTGATGCTGGCGCAGGATCTAAGATTTTAGAAGAATTAGGAACTGTAATGAAACCGTGGGATAGGAGCATTGATATTATTATTGCCACACACCCAGATAAGGATCATATTGGTGGGTTACCAGATGTATTAGAGAATTATGAAATACAAACTATCATTGACAATGGTTTTGACGCTGATAAACAGATTGTTAAACATTATCTAAATAACGTAGAGATTGAAGTAAAAACAGAAAATGCAAAACATATTATTCACAGAATGCCAAGCGTCACAGATTTTTCTGATGGTGTGGAACTTTCGTTCTTACAATCTTTAGGTGAAAATGATAAAGAAATAATCAATTCTAACGACGGTTCATTAATTGTACGTGTTGAGTATGGAGAATCATCATTTCTTTTTACAGGAGATGCTTCTTCTGATGTTGAGGAACTGCTTATTTCAAATAATCCAACACTAATTGACGTTGATGTTCTAAAACTTGGTCATCATGGTTCTAAAACATCATCGTCACAACATTTTTTGGATACAGTAACACCAACGATGGCAGTTATTTCTGCTGGAATAAATAATTCATATCATCACCCACATCCGTCAGTTCTTTCAATGCTAAAATCTAAAAATATTCCATATTTGTGTACATGTGATCATGGGCGAATAACTTTCATATCAGATGGAACTTCTATTTTCTTACGATAATTACGATAATATAACATAATTAGCACAATCATAATTGCATACATGATGAACATCCATAAAAGAGATATTTGGTTAATATGAATTGAGGCATACGGTATCTTTGCTGACAATGTAACTACATATAATGGTATTATTAGAAGAAGGAATGCTGGTAACGCCAAAATCCACGTTATTGGCCCAGCGAAAAATCCAAAAAGTGATGTTATAAATCCAATGAACATCGCATAAGGTATGAATGGCAGAACTACCATATTCACGATAATTGATATTATTGAAATACTTCCAGTTGTATAGATAAAGAAGGGAAGTACAAATATCTGAGTAGCTAATGTTGCAGTTAAGTTAGATCGCAATTCATATTTTTCTGGTATCCATTGAACGTATTTTTCTAACATCGGAGATATAAATATGAGCCCTAATGTCGCTAAGAATGAAAGTTGAAATGACGTATCATATAGCAATGTTAGTGGATTGATAAAAATCATTACAACACAAGCTATTATGATAGCTCGTATTATATTATATTCACGGCCAAACCACTGTGTGCCAAGAGCAAGAAATGCCATTATGCTAGCTCTTATTGTCGTTGATCCTGCGCCTGTCATTATAGCGAATAATATTATCCCCAATCCTCCTAAAATAAATCCACTTTTCCGTGATATTCTAGAGAATAATCTTATTAAGAAAACAGCAATTAGAGTTACATTTGCTCCAGATAACACAATTATGTGAACGATGCCAGTAGTACGGAAATCTTTTATCATATCTTGGCTCAAACCGCCACGTTCCCCATAAAGAATACCCGCTAATAGTCCTGATGCTGGTCTTGGTATATATTTGCCACTAGATTTAATGAGCGTGTGTTTTATGTTGTACAAAATTCTTTGTATTGATATTCCATTGTGGCCAATATTTTTTTTAAGTACTACATTCTGAATAATGTATATAATATTTTGCTTACGCAGATACATTGGATAATTGAATACTCGTCCTATATCAGTAGTAAATGATTCTGGTAAACGTATGGTTCCATCAATAATCACCTTATCGCCATGTTTGATTGAATATCCACGTTCGCTTGTCGCAAGCATACGGACTTTTTTTTCTAAAGTAATAGTTGACGTATTTTTCGCTGAAATTTGTTGTACAGCGACAACAAATTTTGTTTTGTCTTGGCGTTCATCAATATCTCCGCGCACAGTTCCATACATTGTAACTTTTTGCGAAATGTAAGATTCAAGTTCTTGCAATGGTTGTCTATGAGAAAGTATATACGTTGCGCGCCATATCCCTAAAATAAATAGCGTAAGTGTTATAAATATAACTAAAAGTATTTTTCTTCCTGTCTTCGGTAGGGTAAAATAGATTACTAAACCAAAGCACGTAGCGATGCTTAAAAGTATAAAAAATAATAGTATGGGTAAAGAAGTGGAGAAAGAGGCGAAGAAATATGTGAAGAAAGATTGTAATGGTACAAAAATAAGCGCCACAACGACGCCAAATAAAAAGGCGCATGCCATGATAAACATGGTTACAGTCTTCATGACTATAGTGTATCACACATAGTGTCTTCTTAAATAGTAGTTCCAAGCCCGTGAGGGCTTGGATATTCACAGCATTGACTATGCCGGATACTCCTATACAATGAAGATAAGTATTATGGTATTTTGTCTCTTACCTGCGAATGCGAAAAGAGGCATTTTTTGTCAACGAAAAAATAAAATTATTAATTATGGGATATTCAAAAACAATTGGAAATATGATTTTTGGTACACATACTCAAACTTCATATAAAATTGTGAAAGAAAAAGGAGGGGAAACTCTTTCTGAGAAAGAGTGGCTAGTAAAATCTGCTTTTATTTCCACAACCACTAGTACAACCGTAGCAGAAGCTATAGAAAAGTTGCGTGGTATGATTGAGTGGATTGACCCTGCCATACTGAAGATTGGTGGAATGGGAGATAAATGTCCAGAAAAACAAAGGAAAGGACGTATGTGGCATATATCTGGGAAATCTTGCAACTATCCCAATTACGTCCGTGTCTTTAATGAGGCAAAAAGGACGGGAATTTATAAAAAGTTCCCACTTCTTACATGCCTTGCCTTCGTTGGCGAACTTATAACTTCAAACAAAGTGGGTTCGCGCGGGAGGGGCATTATCATTCCGCTACATCTAAAAGGGAAGGAATACATCCTTCATCTTTACAGGAAGGGGAATGTATGTCTTGCTCTGGCTATGTTGGAGTACACGGCAGAATTCGCAAAAATGCAGGTTCTCTATAATGGGGATGGCATTATT
>MFUQ01000012.1:18899-24167 GCA_001785725.1 Candidatus Nomurabacteria bacterium RIFCSPLOWO2_01_FULL_36_10b | reverse complement strand
TTTTATTTTTAATAAAAATTCTAATTTACTTTATAATTCCAGCTTCTTTGAGAGCAATGTAAGCACCTTTCTTGTTGATAGTTTTGATACCGCGCGCTGAAACTTCAACGATTACTTTTTTATCAATTTCTGGAATGTAATATGTTTTCTTTTGAATATTAGCATAGCGACGATAATCTCCTGTTGGGTTAAATTGTGTAGCGCGAACACGGTTAGAATACTTTCCACCCATTTGAGAACTTTTTCCTGTAATTGCGCAAATTTTTGCCATAAAGGTAATATAAGTTAAACAATAAATAATATATGTAACTTTTACTCAACGTATGCTATCATAGAATATATAAAAAGCAAGAACTATGAGCGCACTAACTATTATCGTTTATATCATTGTCCTATTTTTGTCTGTCATTATACATGAAGTTGCTCATGGGTATGCCGCTGAGGCACTAGGAGACCCAACGGCTCGTATGATGGGCCGCCTTACATTAAACCCGTTTAAGCATATTGATATAGTTGGCTCTATTTTACTTCCACTTTTTCTTGTAATAGTTCATTCACCGATATTATTAGGATGGGCAAAACCAGTTCCATTTAATCCGCTGAACTTTAAAAAACACAGAAAATGGGGCGGGGCATTAGTAGCTCTTGCCGGGCCATCGTCAAATATAGTTTTAGCGCTTGTTTTCGCAATAATTATTAGAATATCTCCATTGGTTGGGATAGAGCAATCACCATTTATGGTGTTGTCTGCAATGATTGTTCTTTTGAATATTGTACTTGCGATTTTTAATTTACTACCAGCGCCGCCGCTTGACGGGCACCATGTATTATTTGCTATATTGCCTAATCAATATAGATGGTTAAAAATAATCCTTACAAGATATTCAATAGTATTTTTCTTTATTATATTTTTTATTTTTTGGGGGTCACTTGAGAAATTGATTATGATAATATTTAAACTATTGGCAGGCAATAGTGCGTTGCTATTATTGTCAGGTATGTAATAATGCCAAGTGTTTTTATGAATGTAAAATATAAAAATAAAGAGTATATGAATTTATATCTCATCCTATGGATGAGATATTTGATGCCAGTTATTCTTATTATTGGCGGATTGTATGCGGTTGTTCCTGTTATGACATATGCCACGCAAACAACAAATAATCATATTGTTCAACTGCGTTTTATAGCGCCGGCATATGTAACACACATTAAATTATCAAATTCGCCTGATTTTTTTAACCCAACTACTTATCCATATACGGGATCGCAACTATCATGGGATATTTGTGGTGGCGCTACAAGATGTTCATCCGGGGTATATTCAGTGTATGTGCAATTTTTAAAGGACGCAGAAGTTGTAAAAGAACTTAATGATACAGTCACGTATAATAAACCAGCGCCTATATTACCAGTAGAGCCAATTGAGCAACCGGAGCCAGAAACAATTATTCCTGAACCCGAAGTGATTACACATGTTGTAACAAATATAGTTACAGAACCACAGCCAGCAACGTTTAATATTGCTCAAATTATTGGAATGATTATTGCTAGTATTGGTATTTTAGCTACACTAAGTTCAACACTTCTCTCATTTATAAGTAGCATTTTCAGAATACCCGAGTTCATTATTGCCTTACCTATACGTATATGGAATGTCATATCTATTCTTTTAGGACTTCGTAGAAAGAGTGAGCCATGGGGTGTCGTATATGACAGTATTAGCAAACAACCGCTTGACCCAGCGTACGTTACATTATTAGGGAAAGATGGGAAAGAAATTGCAACATCAATTACTGATATAAATGGTCGTTATGGATTTCTTGTCTCTCCCGGTATATACGTAGTTAATGTAGGAAAAACACACTATCATTTCCCATCAACTCGTATGCAAGGTCGTACGTCAGATGCGCTTTACCAAGACCTTTATTTTGGTGAAGATGTAGGTGTTGGCGAGAACCAAGTTATAACAAAAAATATTCCTATGGATCCAGACGTTATAGATTGGAATCAGGAAGAAAAGAAGCGTATGGGAGTTGGCTATATTTCAGGAGTTAGTGTTACTGTCGCAATAATATCAGATATTTTATTATATGTTGGGTTTATAGTTACGGCTATTTTTCTTCTTGCCAAGCCAACAACATGGGGTTTCATATTTCTCGGTATATATGCTATTGTTTTCTTCTTTAGAGCATTAGGCATAAAGCCACGAGCATATGGTCGTATTCACCAAGATTCAAATAACAGTAGTTTGGCATATGCGATTATACGTGTTTTCAGCACACAATTAAGACGTGAAGTTGCTCATGCTGTATTGGATATTCGTGGGCGCTATTTCTGTCTTGTTCCTAAAGGAGAATATTATCTTGTTATTGAACGTAAGATATCTGATGAGCAATATCAGCCAATTTTCACATCGGACTCAATTTTTGCATCAAATGGCATTATTAATAAAAGTTTTGATCTATCTTTCATTTCTTGACTTTACAATCCTATTATGCTAGCATGCCAATGTGAGTGAGCGAGCTTCATCGCAAGTTTCAATCACAAGCATCAAACGTCCTCACAAATCCCGCCTCTGGCGGGGTTTGTGTTTTTTGAGCTATAAACTTGCATATTTTTTATTTTTTAGGTACAGTAGCTCCGCATGCCAACTATTAACCAACTTATTCGTAAAAGACGCACAGCGCAGAAGCGAAAACCAGTAGCTGTGGCACTTCGTCGTGGATTTAATAATAGAGAGAATAAGCCATCATACTATTCATCTCCGTTCAAACGTGGGGTATGTGTAAAAGTTACAACTACTACACCTAAGAAGCCAAACTCTGCTATTCGTAAAATAGCTCGTGTTCGTCTTACTAATGGAATGGAAGTAACGGCATATATCCCGGGCGAAGGTCATAATTTACAAGAACACAGTGTAGTTATGTTGCGCGGTGGTCGTATAAAAGACCTGATTGGCGTTAGATATACTATTGTTCGCGGAGTTCTTGATACAACAGGAGTAACAAAACGAAAAAACTCTCGTTCTCGTTATGGAGCGAAGAAGGAGAAAAAGTAAAATTTATACATAATTAACATATAGTAAGTTTTTCTCATATTCTCGCTCTGGTGGTTATGAGAGAGAAACTGAATCAATAATATGCGTAGCCCAATAAAAAATCGAAAACGTCCTGAAGCAGATATGCTATATAACTCAATAAAAGTAGGCCGTTTTATAAATTATATAATGTTGGAAGGAAAGAAAACTGTTGCCCAGCAAATAGTTTATGATGCTTTTGAGATTATGAAAGAAAAAACAGGGAATCCAAATCCTTTGGAGGTTTTTGACCAAGCAATAAAAAATGTAGGTCCTACAATGGAAGTACGTTCACGTCGTGTCGGTGGCGCTAATTACCAAGTTCCTCGCGAAGTACGTGCTGACCGTCGCCAACAATTAGCAATGCGTTGGATTATTGATACAGCTCGAACAGGAAAAGGAAAAGCAATGTCCCTGCGTTTGTGTGATGAGATTGTTGCCGCAAGTAAAAATGAAGGCACAGCAATTAAGAAAAGAGATGACACACATCGTATGGCAGAGGCAAATAAAGCATTTGCTCACTTGGCGTGGTAATTGCATAATTATATTCATCTTTGATAATTATTATTAGCATAAAGATATTATTAATTTAATTTATACATAGTTGGTGAATAAAATTCACAACACAATATAATTTATAAAACGTATTATATGAGTAGAGATTATCCATTAGAGCGAGTTCGTAATTTTGGCATCATTGCGCACATCGATGCTGGCAAGACAACGTTTAGTGAACGCGTGCTTTTTTATACTGGTGTTTCTCATAAAATTGGTGAAGTGCACGAAGGTGAGGCTGTTATGGACTGGATGGAACAAGAGCGCGAAAGAGGCATTACGATTACCGCCGCCGCTACAACATGTTTCTGGACTCCGCTTTATAGAAAAGGAGATAAAACATTCGCTCATCGTTTTAATATTATTGATACGCCTGGGCACGTAGATTTTACTGTTGAAGTAGAACGTTCAATGAAAGTGCTTGACGGAGCTATTACTGTTTTTGATGGTGTTGCAGGTGTTGAACCACAATCAGAAACCGTATGGCGTCAGGCTGATAAGTATCATGTCCCACGTATTTGTTTCATAAATAAACTTGACCGTATTGGGGCAAGTTTTGAAAAATCATTTCAATCTATTCTTGATCGTTTGACAACGAAAGCTTGCAGATTCCAAATTCCATGGGGGCAAGAAGAGGCGATGCAAGGAATTGTTGATTTAATGACAATGAAAGCATATACATTTGAAGGTGATAAAGGTAATGAAGTTGTTGAGCACGAAATTCCTGTGGAACTTAAAGCTGATGCTGATAAATATCGTGGGATTATGATAGAAAAAATTGTTGAGAACGACGAGGCCCTTATGAATCGTTATCTTGATGGTGGAGAATTCACTGTAGAAGAACTTAAAGCGGTAGCGCGTACTACAATTTTAACAAATCAATTGGTGCCAGTTTTCACAGGCACTGCTCTTCGTAATAAAGGAGTTCAGCTTATCCTTGATGCCGTTGTTGATTATCTACCGTCTCCTTTAGATGTTCCTCCAATGCAAGGAGAGAATCCAGACACCAAATTAACAGAAGAGCGTCCAGCATCAGATACGGCCCCATTCTCTGCTTTGGCATTTAAATTACAAACAGATCCATTTGTTGGTCAGCTTACATATTTCCGTGTTTACTCTGGCTCATTATCAGCAGGGTCATATGTGTATAATCCTCGTACTGGAGATAAAGAACGAATGGGACGTATACTCCGTATGCATGCAAATGATAGGGAAGAAGTTAAAGATGTATATGCTGGTGAAATTGCCGCGGCCGTAGGATTAAAAACTGCAGTGACAGGCGATACGTTGTGTGATGAAAATAGTAAAATTATACTTGAAGGTATAATATTTCCTGAACCAGTTGTATCATTAAAGATTGAACCAAAAACAAAAGCAGATCAAGAGAAGATGGGTATGGCTTTGTCTCGCCTTTCATCAGAGGACCCTACTTTCCATGTTTCAACTGACCAAGAAACAACGGATACAATTATTTCTGGCATGGGTGAGCTCCATCTGGAAATTATTGTTGATCGTATGAAACGAGAGTTCGGTGTTGAAGCAAATGTCGGCGCTCCACAAGTAGCATACCGCGAAACAATTACCGGCTCTTCTGATATTGAAAATAAATATATAAAGCAGACAGGTGGTCGTGG
>MFUQ01000012.1:13518-18867 GCA_001785725.1 Candidatus Nomurabacteria bacterium RIFCSPLOWO2_01_FULL_36_10b | reverse complement strand
CGTTATCTCAAAGCACATTTGATCCTGAAGATTTGCCTAAAAATGTTCATCGTAAAGAGGGTATGGAATTTGTGAATAGTATCAAGGGTGGTGTCGTGCCACAGGAATATATTCCAGCAGTTGAAAAGGGAATTCGTGAATCAATGCAACGCGGTGTCCTTGCTGGATATCAAATGACTGACATACAAGTTGAATTATATGATGGTTCATACCATGATGTTGACTCAAGTGAAATTGCTTTCAAAATTGCCGCATCACAAGCATTTCAAGATGGTGCTCGTCAGGCAAATCCTAAAATTCTTGAACCAATGATGAAAGTTGAAGTAGTTGTGCCAAGGGAATTCGTAGGCGATATTACTGGCGATATATCATCAAAGCGTGGCTTGATAGAAGGTAGCGAAAATCGAAATATGGTTGAAGCAATACGAGCGATTGTTCCTCTATCAGAAATGTTTGGTTATATGAATAAACTTCGTTCAATGACATCAGGTCGTGGCACATTCACAATGGAATTTGCTCGTTATGATGTTGTACCACAAAATATTGCTGATGAAATTATAAAAAAGAGACAAGGAATCAACGTCCGCGCGTAAAACAAAAAGCCCCACTCCATGGTGGGGCTTTTGCTCGTGCAGGACATCATTCGCACGAGTATCCATGAATCACCCTCAAAAATTATTACATTGTAATGTAGCTTAACACACATTGTGTGTCAATTATTATAAAAAAGGGATGTCATGTTGACATTTCTATCAATGGGTGTATACTTTTAATGATTTGTTTTCATCTATTTGAGGTTTGGCGTTGGTGGTTACCGGCTCTCGCGTATTGTGGGGGTCGGTTCTTTTTATATTTAAACTTATCCTCACAATATATACATTGACTTATGCGACAACTTTTACTAGTATAGAGAACCATATCACGTCAAACGTGATATCAGATCACGTTCAGCGCGATATCTAATCGCGCCCAGCGCGATGATATTAATCTAATTTAGTGTAAACGGCATTGGATAGTGTGGTAGAAAAATGTAGTAATTCTTAGAATTACGCACTCTCACACTATACAAGTACGTTATACACATTATGTATATGGCAGTATTTGAACGTACGAAGCCCCATGTGAATGTTGGAACTATTGGTCATGTTGACCATGGTAAGACAACTCTAACAGCGGGTATTTTGCATGTCCTTCGTCTTGCTGGTTTTAATGCTAGCGAGAAGGGCGTTGATGATATTGATAATGCTCCTGAAGAAAAGGAACGTGGTATTACTATTTCTCTTTCTCACCAAGAGTATGAGACAGATAAGCGTCACTATGCTCACATTGATGCGCCTGGACACGCTGATTATATTAAAAATATGATCACTGGCGCCGCTCAGATGGACGGAGCTATTCTAGTAGTAGCCGCAACTGACGGTATGATGCCACAAACACGTGAGCACGTTCTTCTTGCTCGTCAAGTAAATGTTCCTCGTCTTGTTGTTTTCATAAACAAAGTTGACCTCGTTGATGATAAGGAGATGGTTGATCTTGTGGAAGAAGAAATTCGTGAGCTATTGGATAAGTATGATTACGATGGTAAAAATGTTCCAATAATTCGTGGTTCTGGTTTAAAGGCAATTGAAGCAAAAGATATGAATGATCCGTGGGCTCAGAAAATTATGGATCTTATGAAAGCGGTTGATGAGTGGATTCCAACACCTGTGCGTGATTTGGATAAGCCATTTCTAATGCCTATTGAAGATATCTTTTCTATTGAAGGACGCGGTACTGTTGTTACTGGTAAGATTGAGCGCGGTACTCTAAAAGTTGGTGAGGAAGTAGAAATTATTGGTCTTGCTCCTACAACTAAAACTACTATAACAGGTATTGAAATGTTCAATAAGCAATTAAATGAAGGTCAGGCTGGCGATAATGCTGGTATCTTGCTTCGTGGTACAAAGAAAGAAGAAGTACATCGTGGCCAAGTACTTGCAAAACCGGGCACAGTTACCCCTCACACAGATTTTACTTGCGAAGTGTATATATTAAAGAAAGAGGAAGGTGGCCGTCATACACCATTTTTCAATGGATATAAGCCACAATTTTATATTCGTACGACTGATGTAACTGGTGATGTAACATTGCCATCAGGCACTGAAATGGTAATGCCTGGTGATACAGTAAATTTGACGGTTAAGCTTACTTCTCCTGTTGCATTGGAAGATCAGCAACGTTTTGCTATCCGTGAAGGTGGTCGTACAGTTGGGGCTGGTGTTGTGACTAAGATTACCGCCTAACCTATGTGGAATTCAATGTTTGCCTGTCATTCTTAAATGATTGGATAAGTATTGATAACCAGCCCCAATGGTATGGCTACGAAAACATTGTCAGATGTGAAACTCAGAATCCGTTTACGCGCATACGAGAATAAAATTCTTGATGCATCAGTTAAGCAGATTATGGATATTGCTCTTCGTTATGATGCTAAAGTTAAAGGTCCTGTGCCACTTCCAAATGAAATAAAGAAGTATACAGTTAACCGATCAACATTTGTGCACAAAGATGCTCGTGAACAATTTGAAGTGCGTGTTCATAAGCGTTTAATTGATATTATTAATCCATCTCCAAAGCTGATTGAAGCTTTAACAAGCATGAATCTCCCTTCTGGTGTTGAGGCTGATATTAAGATGGTTTAGACGAATGGTGACTGATATGATGAAATAAATTTTGTCGTATCAGATGACCCTTGGTCAAAATATTATGAAATTCAGTATAGGCAAAAAAATAGAAATGATTAGATACTTTGATGAAAGTGGGCAAGCTCATGCTGCCACGGTTATTGAAGTTACGCCAGGAACTGTGACTGATATAAAAACACTAGAACGTGATAAGTATCAAGCAATGCAAATTGGATTTGGTGTACGTAAAGAAAAACATGTTTCAAAAGCGCAAAAAGGCGCATGGAAGGATCTCCCATTGTTTCAGACTGTACGTGAAGTACGTATTACTGAAACGCCAACACTTGGCAGGGGAGATTCATTTTCGTTATCAGATATGTTTGCTATTGGAGATTCTATTGTTGTATCTGGTAATAGTAAAGGTAAGGGATTTCAGGGTGTAGTTAAACGTCATGGATTTTCTGGGGGTAGACGTACGCATGGACAGAAGCATTCTGAACGTGAAGGTGGTTCTATTGCCGGCGGCGGTCGTGCTGGAGGACGTGTTGCGAAAGGAATGCGTATGCCAGGGCGTATGGGTGGAAATCGTAACACGATAAGTAATTTGAAGGTTTTGGCAATTGATTCAGATAAGCATCTACTTGTGGTTAAGGGTGCTGTGCCTGGTAGACGCGGTACCATACTTGAGATTACTGGTAAAGAGGAGGCGAAGTAACACTTTTATGAAAATGGACATCTATACAACACAGGGTACGAAAAAAGGAACAGCAGAATTATCTGACATGGTTTTTGCTGAAACATGGAATAAAGATTTAGTACACCAAGTTATTATTGCGATGCAAGCAAATGCACGGCAGGGTTCTGCACACGCAAAAGATCGTGGAGAAGTTAGTGGTGGAGGGAAGAAACCATGGCGTCAAAAAGGAACTGGACGCGCTCGCCACGGTTCATCAAGAAGCCCCATTTGGATTGGAGGAGGTACTACTTTCGGGCCTCGCAATGATAGAGATTTTTCTCAAAAGATTAATCGTAAGATGAAAATTAAGTCACTTTATAGTGCGCTATCTTCACATGTTGCCGACAAGCGTCTTATTTGTTTAGATGTTTTACCAATAACAGATTATTCAACAAAGACAGTGTATGATGCGTTGGCTGGACTTACAAAAGTTTCAGGATTTGAAACATTGCATACTAAATCAAATTCAACAAATATATTGATAGTAGTTCCTGAGTATAATGACAAACTTATCGCAAGTATTCGCAACATGCCTCATGTTAAAATTGCTGACGCAAAAAATGTAAATACACTTGATGTTGCGCAAGCAAGATACGTTGTTGTTGTTAGTCCAGAAGATGTAAATGCAATATTAGTAGAACGTCATTGGTATAAAAGTACAACTAAATAATATATGCCAAAAATGAAACTTCCAACAAAGAAAACATCTGACAAAAAAGAAGAGACGAAAAGTGAATTTTCGTGGGTCTATCTTGAACCTCGTCTTACAGAAAAAGCGGCTCATATCAGTACATATAATGTGTATACATTTAATGTTGCTAGTAAAGCAAATAAGATAGATATTATGAAGGCAGTTAAAGAAAAATTTAAAGTTACGCCTATTCGCGTTAATATTGTTGTTAATAAACCAAAGGCATCATATATTCGTGGGCGTATAGGAACTCGTGGTGGCGGGAAGAAAGCAATGGTATATCTAAAAAAAGGCGATACTATCAATTTTGTTTAAAAAATATGAAACGATTCAAACCAACAACACCAGGGCGACGCGGTATGACATCAGTTCCTTATAAAGGGACTCTTACAACTAGTACACCACACAAGAGTCTTACTCGTGGTCGTAAGCGTAATGTGGGTCGTAATAATCAAGGTCGTATTACAACTCCGCATAAAGGAAGCGGGCATAAACGTCTATATCGCGAAATTGATTTTTTATATGACAAGATAAATATCCCAGCTAAGTTTGAAACAATTGAGTATGACCCAAATCGTAGCTCATATATTGCTCTCGCTTTATATGCCGATGGTGAGCGAAGATATGTTATCGCGCCGAAAGGAGTTTCTGTTGGAGATAAATTCATTGTTAATGCTGAAGCGTCATTAAATATTGGTAATCGTATGATGTTGCGTAATATTCCTGTAGGTACATTTGTATATAATGTTGAAGCAAAATCAAAAGGTGGAGCAAAACTAGGACGTAGCGCTGGCAATTATATTCAAGTATCTGCTCATGACGGTGGAATGGCTACACTTCGTATGCCTTCATCAGAAACACGCAAAGTTCCTGATACTTGTTTTGCTTGCATTGGTGAGGTGTCAAATCCGGATTGGAAATTAACTAATCTAGGGAAGGCGGGTCGTAACCGTTGGAGAGGTGTTCGTCCAACAGTACGTGGTTCTGCTATGAATCCTGTTGACCATCCACACGGCGGTGGCGAAGGTAGGCAGGGAATTGGTTTACGTCGTGGTCCTAAAACACGTCACGGCAAGTTGGCGTATGGAGTTAAAACACGTAGACCAAAGAAATATTCCAACACACTTATTCTTGCTCGTCGAAAAACTAAGCGTAATCCTCAATAAATTGGCTATGTGTCTATTTGACTCACGTATCTCGTTTTGTTAGTATCCACAACATCTATATGACACGATCACTGAAAAAAGGCCCATATATGA
>MFUQ01000012.1:0-13508 GCA_001785725.1 Candidatus Nomurabacteria bacterium RIFCSPLOWO2_01_FULL_36_10b | reverse complement strand
TATGCAGAGAATTTCTGGCAAGAAACCAGAAGAAGCAGGGGTTGTTAAGACATGGGATAGGGCATCAATGATTAGTCCTGAAATGGTCGGGTTTACTTTTGCTGTGCATAATGGTCGTAAGCATATCAATGTGCTTGTAAATGAAGATATGATTGGACAACGTCTTGGTGAATTTGCGCCAACGAAAACATTTCATAGACATGGAGGTAGACTTATGAAAGATATTGAACAAAAAGCGCGAGAATCTGAGATTTCTGCTGCGAAAGCCGCGACAACTACAACACCTGTAGCAAAATAAATATTTTTAAATATATGAAAGCATTTCTAAAAAATTATAGACAACAACCTCGTAAGGTGCGTCTTGTCGCAGATACTATTCGTGGTAAGAGCGTTACCCGCGCGCTTTCTGAACTTCCTTTTTTGCCAAAGCATGCTGCAAGCGCTATAAAAAAACTTCTTGATTCTGCAGTACAAAATGCTGAACATAACTTTAAAGTTACGAAGGAAAATTTGTATGTAAAAGAAATATCAGTAAATAAGGGAATTACATTACGTCGTTCAATGCCTATGTCGCGCGGTAGAGCTTTTCCTATTCATAAGCGTACGAGTAGAATAGAAATAATTCTCGGTCAGAAATAATATATGTCTCAAATATCACACCCATATGGATATAGATTAGTTACTCTTCGTGATTGGAAGTCACGTTGGTTTACATCTGACCGCAGGAAATTTAGATCTCTTTTACGAGCTGATACTTTATTGCGTGAGTATCTTGAAGATAAACTCCAAAGTTCATATGTTTCTAATATAGAGTTTGAACGTGATCGTAAAGCAACTCGTCTTATATTAACAACCTCGCGCCCAGGGGTTCTAATTGGTCGTAGTGGGGAAGGTGTGCAGAAAATTAAATCCGATGTTATGAGTTTTATGCGTCGTCATAATATTGAAACCCCTACGGATCTTAAGATTGATGTGGTTGAGGTTGCTAATCCTGACGCAGATGCTGTCCATATAGCGCAATCTATTGCTGAAAGTTTACGTCGTCGTTTGCCATTTCGTCGCGTTATAAAACAAGCTCTTGAAAAGACAATGGGAGCTCGTGGAGTAAAAGGATGCCGTATCGTTGTTTCCGGTCTTATAGGTGGGTCAGCAACAATGAAACGTCGTGAACAATTGAAGAAAGGGTCTATACCACTGCAATTTATTCGCGCTGATATTGATTATGCATATCTACCAATGAAGGGTCACGGCATTGGTATTAAAGTTTGGATACATAAAGGAGATTCGCTTGCAAATAATAAGGAGACAGCTTCTTAATAATGGCTTATGTTACTCTATCCTAAAAAAGTAAAATTTCGTCGTTGGCAGACCGACCGTATTCATCCTGATAGACGAGGCCGTGATAGTCGTGGGACGAAGCTTCAATTTGGTGCATTTGGTCTAAAGGCGACAACTGGGGCTCGCGTAACATCACGTCATATTGAATCAGCTCGTAAAGTTGTTACACGTGAAGTTGGTAAGCTAGGTAAGTATTGGACTCGCATTTTTCCTGATCGTCCGTATACTGCTAAAGCTGCCGAAGTGGGCATGGGTAAGGGTAAGGGTAATCCAGAAGGTTTTTGTTTAGAAGTTCTGCCAGGTCGCATAATATTTGAAGTTGATAATATCCCTGAAGCGCAAGCTCGAGAAGTATTACGTAAAGCAGGAAGCAAGCTTCCAATAAAAACTAAAATTATTGCTAGAGGTGAAGTATCTTAAATATGACAACAAATATTCAACAACCAATAACATCCAAGCGTAAAATATTACGCGGTATTGTCGTATCTAATGCTACTGATAAAACAGTTGTCGTTAAAGTTGATCGTTTCGTACAGCACCCTAAGTACCATAAATTTTATACTAAGAGTAAAAAATATAAAGTACACGATGCAGAAAATATTTGCCAAGTAGGTGATAATGTAGAAATAGAATCATGCCGTCCAATGTCGAAGGACAAGTCATTCATATTAGCGCGACGCATTGAATCTAATAATGAATAATTTATGATACAAGTTGGAACAAATGTAACAATTACAGATAATTCAGGAGCTCGCACAGGGCGAGTTTTCAAGATTCCAGGTGCGTCAAATCGTCGTTATGCGTCGTTAGGCGATATTGTTATTTTATCTATTAAAGTAGCAGAGCCACGCAAGCAAGTTAAGAAAAAAGCTGTTGTTGACGGTGTAATTGTACGACAGCGTTCAGCATACCGTCGTAAGGACGGGTCATATATAAGATTTGATGATAATGCTGTTGTGCTTATTGATAAAAAGAAAGAACCACTTGGAGGTCGCATATTCGGTCCTATCCCTCGTGAAGTGCAGGAACGTGGTTTCCAGAAAATTGCATCACTAGCACCAGAGGTTATTTAATATAGTAAATATTATTTTATGAAAATTAAGAAAGGCGACAAAGTAAGAGTTATGATTGGGAAAAGCAAAGGCGCGGAGGGTGCTGTTCTAAAAGCATTTCCAAAAGATGGGACAGTACTTGTTGAGGGCGCAAATATGGTAAAGAAGCATATAAAAGCTAAATCTAACATCCCGGGTCAAATTTTAAATAGAGCAACGCCAATTTCTATTTCAAAAGTTGCGCTCTTGGATCCTGCGACAAATAAACCAACACGTGTTGGGTATCGTATGGTAGGTGATAAAAAAATTCGTGTTTCTACAAAGTCCGGTAATGAAATTAAATAATAAACAATATATGATTACCACAGATAAACTTAAAACAGTATATAAAACGTTAAAGGATAAATTTGCTTATAAAGGTCCAATGGCTGCGCCACGACTAGTTAAAATTGTTATTAATGTTGGAACAGGGAAGAGGTCACGTAATGACAAAGAATGGAATAAGCTTGTTGCTGATCGTCTATCTAAAATTACAGGGCACAAACCATCTTCAACCGGAGCAAAGCAATCAATTGCTAATTTTAAAACACGAGAAGGTGATGTCATCGGGCAAGTAGTTACATTGCGTGGAAAACGCATGCAGGCATTCATTGAAAAGTTGCTTCATATTGCTCTTCCTCGCACAAAAGATTTTCGTGGTATAAAACGAACAGCCGTTGATACAATGGGTAATCTTTCTATTGGCATCAAAGAACACACAATTTTCCCAGAGACCTCAGATGAAGAACTAAAGAATGTATTTGGTATGGCAATTACTATTGTTACTACTGCAAAAAGTCGTGATGAAGCAACAGCATTTCTTGAACATTTAGGAGTTCCGTTTGCAAAGATAGATACGAAAGGGAAGAAGTAATTTATATTCCCCCTCCTTCGGAGGGGGCTAGGGGGAGGCCTTATCCACTAATCAAATCATCAAGCAACTCCCAAAACGCGTCGCTTCCTCTAAGAGCACCAGCGCATTCTGTAGCAATTGCTTGTAAGTCAGCTATAGGATGTTTATCAAGAAGAGGGTGGTGGCGATAAACCCATGCAACATCATTTGGATATTCCTCTATAAGTTTTTTCAATGTAGGATGAAATTCTTTGCAGAATGGACAACTAATATCGGAGTACTCAAATATAGTAATGGGCGCTGTTAAAGACCCACGAACATGATCAGTAGAACGTATAATCAATTCTTCATTTGGTAGTGTATTTTTGAAGTCATCAGGAACAACGAAATCTGGATTATTCAACATGTCATTAACAATCCCAGATATCATTTTGTATGGCAACGCGCCGACGATGTTAAGAGTATATTTTTCACTTTTTATAATATTATAAGGAGTCCCCTCATCACTTACAAAACGTGAATCATTTTTTACTTTTTCTGCATGTATTGGGTTTTGCATGCACGCAATAAATTCATTTTGTGGTATACCAGTAATTTGTTCAGCTTTTGCAGAAAGATTGTTAATGATTTTTTCTCTTTGATTAGAAAAATCTTGGACTTGGTCGGTTTTTTTATCAGGCGCCATATTTAGCGCTTTTTGATTTTGGTTACCCTTTAATCCAAATGCAAGTCCAAGAGCAATAATAACAGCGCCTATTATAATTGCTGTAGGTGTATTTATGCCAGTTTTTCCGTTATTTTGTGATTCCATGGATTGAATTATAGCATAATGCCTTGACTTACAAAAATACTTTGTTAGTATGCCGTATACACGTCTTACAATTAGGATATGTATATTAAATAGGTAGTTTGATCCGTGTATAAGAATAAGAGATTCTTTTATCTTTGTACATGCGATATCGCTATCTCATATAGTAAATATGGCGAAAACATCAGTAATTGCGCGGTCACAAAAGAAACCAAAATTTAGTACACGGGCAAAAAACCGTTGTTTTCGCTGTGGTAGGGGTCGTGGATTTATGCGTGATTTTGGACTATGTCGTATATGTTTCCGAGAACTTGCAAATGAAGGAAAGATTCCAGGTGTACGTAAATCATCTTGGTAATTTATAACAGTAATATTTATATATGGATCAGATTGCAAACATGCTTATAACAATAAAAAATGGAGGAATTGCTCGCAAAGAGACAGTTCTTATTCCTTGTTCAAATTTTAAGTGTGATATTGCTAAATCTTTACTTGACGCGGGATATATTTCTGGATATAAGAAAAAAGATCGTAAGAAGGGCGGAGCATTGCTTGAAGTAACATTACGTTATGTAGATGCTGGCGGTTCATGCATTACACAAGTTCGTCGCGTATCTAAGCCGTCTCGTCGTTTATATGCTGGATCAAGAAATGTATATCAAGTTAAACATGGTCGTGGTAACATATTTCTTTCAACACCAAAAGGTGTTATGACAGGAATACAAGCAGAGAAAGAGCATGTTGGGGGCGAAATTCTATTTGAAATTTGGTAATTTTTATTATGAGCCGCCTTGCAAAACAACCACTTAATATTCCTTCAGGCGTCACAGTAACTCGTGATGGTGGCTGTATTATAGTTAAAGGTCCAAAGGGAACACTTGAAAGAAAATTTAAAGATATAATTGGAATTGATATCAATGAAAATTCTATAACTTTAACATGTTCAAATAATGATGTTGGGTCTCTCAGTCTATGGGGAACATATGCATCGCACTTGAGAAATATGATAAATGGAGTTGTAGAAGGATATGAAAAGGTTCTAGAGATAGAAGGTGTTGGATATCGTTGGGAAGTTAAAGGAAAAAACATACAAATGCAAATCGGTTTTTCTCATCCAGTTATTGTTCCTATACCAGAAGGGCTTGATGTTACAACAGATGTTGGAACAATGACAATTCGTGGTACGAATAAAGAATTAGTTGGAGAGTTTACAGCAAAAATTCGCGCAATGAAGAAGCCAGAGCCATATAAAGGAAAGGGTATTCATTACAAAGGTGAAGTTATCCGCCGTAAACAAGGAAAGCGCACAGTATAGTTTTATATTAATATTATGAAAATTACTTCATCACACAAATCTATAAAACGAGAACGTCGTCATAAACGCATCAGGTCACAGGTTGTGGGTGCCGCAGAACGTCCACGCTTGGCTGTGTTTAGATCAAATCGCTATATATACGCACAAATCATTAATGATGCTACTGGGTCAACTATTGTTTCTGCTAGCGATATTAAAATTAAGAAAGGAACAAAAGTTGAGCGTGCAAATATAGTTGGAGCAACTATCGCAGGTCTCGCTACGAAAGCTAATGTTATGCAAGTTGTTTTTGATAGAGGAGGGTTTAATTATACAGGTCGTGTTAAGGCCCTTGCAGACGCGGCTCGTGGCGCTGGACTTATTTTCTAATACACGTACTATAGCATTCGTATGAAAGATGAAACACAGACAATTCAAGATGATACACAAATTCCTGTTACTGATGAACAGGTTATTGATGATGCACCATCTACAGATAAAATAGTCGATCCTATTGTTGTGCAAGAATCTCGTAGTAATGATACTGGCCGTCGTACATCTAAACGTAATTTCCGCTCAAAAGCTCCACGTCGTGAAAAAGTTAAGTCAGATTTTGACCAGAAAATAATTTCACTTCGTCGTGTAACTCGTGTTATGGCAGGAGGACGACGTTTTTCTTTTAGTGTTGCCTTAGCAATCGGAGATCATCGTGGTCGTGTTGGCGTTGGCATGGGTAAAGCAAATGATACGTCATTAGCAATTCAAAAAGCTTTTAATGATGCAAAACGATCACTTATCAAACTTCGTCTAGATGATACAAATTCTATTCCATTTGAAACTGATGCTAAATCAAGTTCTGGAATTGTGAATCTCCGCCCAAATGGAGGCCGTGGGTTAGTAGCAGGAAGCGCAGTTCGTACAGTTTTAGATCTGGCTGGTATTCGCAATGTTACTGCTAGAGTATTGTCACGTACTCGTAACAAAGTTAACATTGCTCGCGCAACATTGGTCGCGTTAGAACCATTTGTTATAGCAAGGGGTTCATCTGTAGCACCAGAGCGTCCAGTTGCTCATGTAGGTGTAGATGTTTCTAATGATGCTTCTATAATCAAATAGTAATTATCTAGTATTATTTTATGCAACTCAATAATCTACAACGTAATACAAAAAGGAAGGTTTATGTGCGTATTGGACGTGGTGGTAAGCGTGGTAAAACATCCGGACATGGTATCAAAGGACAAAAGGCGCGTGCTGGACATAAAATTCGTCCTGAAATACGCGACATGATGAAACGTTTTCCAAAGTTGCGTGGTTTTGGAAAGAATAGGGGACAAACAAATGTGTATAGCCCAAAAGTAATAGCATTAAATGTCTCTACTCTTGAATCTGTATTTGCTTCTGGTAATACAGTTTCACCAGAAACAATCATAGAAAAGGGGATTGCAACAAATCGCCAGATTCTTAGTCGTTCAGTTAAAATTCTTGGTTCTGGAACGCTGACTAAAAAGTTAACTGTCACTGGCTTTACTGTATCTGGCAGCGCTCGCGCAAAGATTATAGCCGCTGGTGGCTCATGCTCTTAGCATAGAAAGAATGTGATAGTATATACAATATGAATGTATTTCTGAAAAAACTTGAAATTCTTGTACGCGACAGATTTCTTCGTACTCGCGTACTTTTCATACTTGGGATTTTTGCAATCTTTCGTTTACTTTCAACAATTCCAATTCCTGGTGTTGATGTGGCCGCTTTGCAGAATTTTTTACAAGGAAATCAGTTTTTCGGACTTTTGAATATTTTTTCTGGAGGAGCATTATCCCAACTATCAATTGTCATGTTAGGTACAGGTCCATTTATCACTGGTTCTATTATAATTCAGCTTCTAACGATACTTTCTCCAAAGCTGAAGGATATGTATCATCATCAGGGTGAAATTGGACGTAAGAAATTTAATCAAGTTTCTCGTTTAATTACTATACCAATTGCGGCCCTACAAGGATTTGGTCTTTTAGCTTTATTAACGCAACAGGGAATTATACAAAATTTAGGTATTGTCGGGACAATAACTAATCTAATTATTGTTATATCTGGCGCGATGCTTACTATGTGGCTTGGCGAGCTTATTTCGGAATATGGTTTTGGAAATGGGGTGTCGCTTATTATCTTTGCTGGCATCGTTGCGAGTATTCCTTCAAATATTTCACAACTTATTTTTACATATACGCCATCTCAGCTACCAACATATATAGGTCTTCTTGTAGCTATTATAGTTTTGGTTGCAGGAATTATATATATTGCAGAAGCAGAACGCCCTCTTCCTGTTATATATGCTAAACACTCTCGTGGCGGGCAAACATATGGTGGCACCGCATCATACATTCCATTGCGTATAAATATAGCCGGAGTTATGCCGATTATTTTCGGTATTTCTATCCTTCTTTTCCCACGCATGATAGCAAACTTCTTCATGGTTGCTAGTAATGCGACACTACAGCGTATTGGCAATATTGTGAATGACATTTTTAATAATGGCTGGTTCTATGGTATCACATACTTTATTCTTGTATTTCTATTTACATATTTTTATACCGCAATTACATTTGACCCAGAAAGTATGGCAGATAATTTGCAAAAGGGTGGGGCGTTTATACCAGGCGTTCGTCCGGGTATGGCAACTCGCGAGTATATTGGTATGGTAGTGAATCGTATTACGCTTGTAAGCGCGCTGTTTCTTGCTGTACTTCCTATTATTCCTACTATAGTTCAGTCAGCAACAGGAATTACATCATTCGCGTTAGGAGGAACCAGCATTCTCATCGTTGTTGGGGTTATATCAGACCTTATAAATAAGCTTGATGCGCAAATAGCTATGCGGGAATACTAAGTGCCTCCCCCTTACCCCCTCCGAAGGAGGGGGAAAAGATAAAAGCAATATGCTATACTTAATAAATCGCAATAGCATTTATGGAAAAACTAGCAACAATTTTTGATAGTTCAGCGCGAGTAAAAATAATGCGTCTTTTTCTTTTTAGTCCAGATACGCCATTTGATGCGCCTAGTATTACTGAACGTAGTAAAGTTAATAGACCGATCGCTCGCAAAGAAGTTAGCACTCTTTTGCATGTTGGTTTCTTAAAGCCAAAGAGTTACACAAAATTCATATTGCTTAAATCTCGTAGAATTTCAGCAAAACGTAAATCAGTTTCTAAAAAAGTGACTGGTTGGATTTTGAATAAAGATTTTCCACTCGTTGAGCCGTTGCGATCTCTTCTTATTGATTCCGAACTTATCCATACACAAGAGCTACAAAACCGTTTTTCTGTTGCAGGATCTATTAAAATGCTTGTTCTTTCTGGTATTTTCATGAAGAATTATGAACAAGGCGTTGATGTTATTATAGTTGGCGATAAATTAAATGCGAAAAAACTTTCACGTGTTATGAGCAATCTTGAAGCTGAAGTTGGTAAAGAATTACGCTATTCTGTTTTCACGCCAGCAGAATTTCAATATCGTCTTCAAATGTATGACCAGCATCTCCTTGATGTCTTTAGTTCTCCACATGAGCGCGTTGTTGATAAGTTGGGTTTACCTCTGGAGACGTGATATAATAATTATATCCGTGTGTTCGAGTATTATTAATTTTTTAGAGCACCGTTTTTATACATATGCAATATTCCATTTCAGCAACTTCACTTCTTGGATCACTTCAGGGTGTGTGGTTCGGTGTCGCGCAGACACTTCCTAAGATTGTTTTTGCGATTATTTTCGTACTCATAGGTTTGCTTATTGGTTGGCTTGCTAAGCATGCCGTAGTAGAACTTTTTAAAGTTCTTAGAATTGACGATTTATTAAAGCATACTGGTCTAGATGAAGCAGTTGAGCGTGCTGGTTATAAGCTTAACTCTGGCCTATTTATAGGAGAAATCGTTCGATGGTTCTTCATCGTCGTATTCTTGATTTTCTCATTTGATATCCTTCATTTGACACAGATTAATATGTTCTTGGGTAATATCGTAAACTCATTTATCCCTAATCTTATAGTAGCAATGTTGGTTCTATTCGCTGGTTCTATCTTTGCTGATGTTTTGGCTAAGATTATTGCTGGCGGAGCTGACATGCTTGCTCACAATAAGTCAGGTCAAATGCTTGGTATGATTACTCGTATCTGTGTTTGGGTATTTGCAGTCATTATTGCTCTTGGACAGATTGGTATTGCAAGCTTTTACTTGCAGACACTCTATCAAGCAATCGTCTTCATGATTGCACTAGCAGGAGCCATAGCATTTGGTATGGGAGGTCGTGATGTTGCTAGCAGGGCTCTTGAGAAACTCGGATCTTCAATAAGATCATAATTTTCACCATCGGTGCCTAGAATTAAATACTCATACGAGCACAACCACGCCGAGCGCGGTATGGACCATCTCCGTAAGGGGGTGGTTTCGTTTATAATAAAATGAGATATTTTATCTCAATTTACGTTAAGTATATAAATGTACTTGTTTTTTGCATTTTTTATAAATAGTGGTATAGTGCTTACATATTAATGAATTCGGTATTTTATAAATATTATGATTAATAACAGAATCCTGGTGTTATCTATAATTTCTAGAAAAGTTGCTTTTTCTGTATTTGTTTTGGCAGTTTTTCTACTATTCTCCAAGTTTACAGAAGCTACCTACATAATTACTTCACCAGATACAATTGGAGATGTAGGGAACTATGCATCACTACAACTAGATTCAAATGGATATCCTATAATTAGTTATTATGATTCTACAAACGGAGATTTAAGAATATTACATTGTGGAGATTCAATATGTTTAAGTGGCAATATAGTAACTTCTCCTGATACATTTGGAGATGTAGGATATTATACTTCAATGCAATTAGATTCAAATGGACATCCAATAGTTAGTTATTATGATGTAACAAATGGAGATATCAAGTTACTACGTTGTGGTGATACTACATGCTCAAGTGGTAATACAATCACATCACCTGATACTGTAGGTAATGTTGGTGGATATGCATCTTTGCAATTGGATTCAAATGGATATCCTGTAATTAGTTATCTTGACTATACTAATGGTGATCTAAAAGTTCTACATTGTGGTAATGTTATGTGCTCTGGTGGGAATGTCATAATATCTCCTGACACAGCAAATAATGTTGGGCATTCAACATCTCTTAAATTGGATTCAAATGGATATCCTGTAATTAGTTATCTTGACTATACCAATTTTGATCTAAAAATTATTCACTGTGGTGACACAACATGCTCAAGTGGTAATACAATCACATCACCTGATACTATTGGGAATGTAGGACAGGGCACAGGTTTACAGCTTGATTCAAATGGAAACCCGGTTGTAAGTTATTATGATATTACAAATGGTGATCTAAAAATTATTCACTGTGGTGACACAACATGCTCAAGTGGTAATACAATCACATCACCTGATACTACTGGGGATGTTGGAGTTGATACATCATTGCGATTGGATGCTAATGGTATACCAGTTGTTAGTTATTTAGATTATACAAATGGTAATCTAAAGGTTCTACATTGTGGTAATACAACATGTTCAAGTGGTAATACTGTGGTGTCGCCTGACGCACTTGGAAATATTGGATGGCATGTTTCAATGCAATTGGATTCAAACGGGAATCCAGTTATTGGTTATTATAATTATACTAATGGTGATTTAAAAGTTTTACGTTGTAATAACGCAGTTTGTTCTCGGGGTAGTAATATGTCATCAGATTCTGTGGATAGCTTTAAACCACACGCTTCATTACAGAGAAATTCAGATTTTATAGTAAGTAAATCAATTACTGATAAGTACCGTAGCACAAGCGCGAGTGTCTCTGGAACAAGCACTTCTCCTTCAGATTATAACTCGGACTCCGATAGTACTGATTCAGATATATCAAGAGAATCAGTATTTTCTACAAAGTTAGAGTCAGCGAGTGCATCACTAAGCGCATTTTCAGGCGAATCACTATAAGCTTAATATTGCTGTATTATATAATCAAATCAAAACCACGTATTACGTAGTTTTGAGTCAATAATATGTATATTTGGTATACTATGGTATCTGTACAAAATATATGTTGAATTTGGCAATTTATAAATACCGTCATCTAATACGATATGTCACTTTTGTTGTGATGTGCTGTTTTTTCTTACTCATTTTTTCACTTAAAGCATATGCGACTGACGTAATATCTACACCAGATAGTACTGTTGGCGATATTGGGTATTACATTTCAATGCAACTAGATTCAAGTGGGTATCCAGTAATAAGCTATCACGATCTTACTAATGGAGAATTAAAAATTCTTCACTGTGGAGATGCAACATGTTCAAGTAGTAATACAATAACATCACCTGATACTTTATCTGTGGGATTTACAACCTCTCTTCAATTAGATTCAAGTGGTAATCCAGTTATAAGTTATCTTGATTATACCAATGCTAATTTAAAGATTCTTTTATGTGGCGATTCAACGTGCTCAATTATTGATACAATCACATCCCCAGATACTATCGGTAATGTTGGGCAGAGTAGCAGTTTGCAGTTAGACTCGGGTGGAAATCCAGTTGTAAGTTATTATGATACCACTAACGGAAATCTAAAAATTTTACATTGTGATAGTGTTGATTGTTTGGGCGTAAATTCTATAAATTCTCCTGATACAACCGGCTTTGTTGGCGCATTTACTTCTATGCAATTAGATTCAAGTGGTTTTCCGATTGTAAGTTATTTTGATTCAACTAATGGTAATTTAAAAATTTTAAATTGTGGTGATGATGATTGTTCAATTGTAAGTTCAACAGAATCACCAGACACCACTGGCTCTGTTGGGTGGTACCCATCATTACAGTTAGACTCAGATGGCTTCCCGATTGTAAGTTACTACGATAATACAAATGGTAATTTAAAGGTTCTACATTGTGGGAATGTTAGTTGCTCAATTGTGAGTTCAGTAGTATCACCGGATACTATTGGTAATGTTGGTTGGTACCCATCATTACAGTTAGACTCAGATGGCTTCCCCGTGATTAGTTATTATGACGCTACAAATGGTGATTTAAAAGTTCTTCATTGTGGTGATGAAGATTGTTCAAGTGGAAATACAATAACATCACCTGACACTACTGGTGATGTTGGATTATATACGTCCTTGCAATTAGGATCAAATGGAAACCCAGTTATTGGTTATAGAGATATAACTAATGGGGACTTAAAGGTTCTCCACTGCGATGACCCAAATTGTTCTGGCCTAACAATAGAATTTGATTCAGCAACATATAGTGAAAATGAAAATGTAGCTATATTGAATCTAACATTTGAAGTGTCTGGAGAAGATACAACGACAACAGGTCCGAATACAGTTGATATTGATATAACAGGTGGTACTGCAAGTGGGCTTGGTGTAGATTATACATATACTGATCCTACAACATTAACTATTCTAGCTGGTGATTATACAACACCACAAACTATCACTTCAACAATCACAATAATTAATGACAGTGATATTGAAAATAGTGAAACCATACTTCTAGAACTTACAAATGCTGATGTTGATACAACAATCGGTTCACAATCAACATCTACAGTAACAATAATTGACGATGATTCATCTTCTCCAGTTATAGCCACATCAAATTCAAGCGGTGGCAATGTCCTCCGTCGTCTTTTTCTTCCTAAACATACGTCACTTTCTTCTAATTCTCAACAATCATTCTGCCCTTACTTCACAAACTTTCTTGTACGAGGCAATCGTGATGGGGGAGATAACATAACCGATGTTTCTAAACTTCAAACATTTTTAAATGAAAGAGGATACAAAGCTGGATATACAGATGGTTCATTTGGTGTTAATACAGAAAAAGCCCTAAAGAGCTGGCAAGGAGCATTCGCTAATGACGTTCTCTCTGTGTGGCGAGCATTTCTACAACCAACCGGTTACTTCTATCAATCATCACGTCATGTTGCTAACAAACAAGTTGGCTGTACTAACATTACAACAGTTTTGGATAATGGGGTTGTGTTGCAGTAGGAAGTAGGCCAGATTCTTCTATTGTGCTCCCCTAATGTAGGGGAGCTGTTCGCC
>MFUQ01000011.1:5519-10268 GCA_001785725.1 Candidatus Nomurabacteria bacterium RIFCSPLOWO2_01_FULL_36_10b | reverse complement strand
AAAATGTTTATACAGGGCCATTCGCTAAAGCAATCTATTTTTTAAAGGATTTGGAAAAAGTTCACAAAGAAAAAGGAAGTATGTATACAGATCCTCTGTATATTATCAGAGATTTTGTCGTAGCAACAGCATTGGGTGGAGATGGTAGTGAATGTGCACTTATTATAATTTACGAGAGTGGTGATATGGACAGTGCCGGTATTGTTGAAGGGGTTGCTCATTTGCTTCGCGCTTCTGGTACTGGTATGTGGCGTGAGATTAATTTTACACACCTACTGCCAGATGGGTACACAGTAGCTTTTGAGGAAATGGGTACTTTCATATTTCCACAGCCAGAGGGGAAGTTGATGATTAAAATAACGAAAAGACCAAATATTTCGTGGCAGCAATTGCCACGATTAGTGGTTAATTTGACAAGTGGCGAAAGAAAATATTATGGCACACCACTTAAAAATTAAAAAATTAAATCTGAGTTTTTTTAAAGCCCCCGTTTAACGGGGGCTTTTTTGTATTAAAAAATACTACTTGCCCTTGTTTCTTTTACTGATATAATCCATGGCGTATGAGTTTCTTCTCTCCAAAACTAGGAATTGACCTTGGTACGGCAAATACACTTGTTTTTATACCCGGTAAAGGGGTTATTATTAATGAGCCATCTGTTGTTGCCGTATCAGAAGAAGATAACAAGATACTCGCAATCGGTGGTGAAGCCAAAGAGATGATTGGGCGTACTCCTGATTCTATCATCGCATACCGTCCTATGCGTGATGGAGTGATTGCAGATTATCGTATTACTGAAGCAATGTTACGTCATTACTTTAAAAAGGCGTTAGGACATTGGAATATTTTTAAACCAGAAGTAATGATATCTGTGCCAGCTGGCGTAACATCAACTGAACGTCGTGCTGTTGTTGAGGCGGCCATGAAGGCGGGCGCTCGTAGAGCGTACGTTGTCAAAGAACCAATTTTAGCGGCAATTGGAGCAGGAATTCCAATTCATGAAGCACACGGACACATGGTTGTTGATATTGGGGGTGGCACAACTGATGTCGCAGTAATTTCACTTGGAGGTATTGTTGCTTCTACTTCTATAAAGTGCGCTGGGAATAAAATTGACCACGCGATAGCGGATTATATGAAGAAAAAATATAATCTTGCAATTGGGGACCGCACTGCTGAAAAAATGAAAATTAAAATTGGTGGCGCTATTCACATTGAAGATGAGCTTGAGCTTATGATTAAAGGTCGTGATTATGTTACTGGTCTTCCTAGATCAGTAAAAGTTACAACGAATCAAATTGTTGAAGCTATAGATAATGAATTACGCGCTATCATTGGTGCGATTAAAGATGTTCTTCAAGAAATTCCACCGGAGCTTGCGTCTGACATTATTGATAATGGTATCACTATGACAGGGGGGACATCACAATTGCGTAATCTTACAAATCTTGTTTTGCGTCGTACTGGAGTTAAAGCAAAGTTGGCAGAAGACGCGCTATACTGCGTTGCTAAAGGTACTGGTATTGCGCTTGAACATATTGATACATATAAAAGAACTTTATTGACTAAGTCGCGCTGAGTGCGACTGTAGTATAATAATAATATGTTAGAACATTTTTCTGATATAAATAAACTTAATCATGCTTATTATGTTATAGGTAATCCTCGCGTGAATGCGCAGATATTTTCTGAACATTTTAAGAGTATTTGTGATGATACATATATTGTTGAAACGCATATTTTTAATCGTCTGAAACTTGAGGATGCGCATGTAGTTCGCGCGCGCGCACATGAGCATGGGAAAAGTATAGTAATTATTGCAACAAGCTTTGCGCAACATGAAGCGCAGAATTCCTTACTTAAAGCGATTGAAGAGCCAACATCAGGCGTGCATTATATTTTTTGTGTACCAACGCGAGATACATTTTTTCAAACTATACAATCTCGTTGTGTCATAATTTTACAAAATGATTCTGATAAAAATATTTCTTCTGAAGGAAAAATAAATCTTGGAGATTTTCTTTCCTTATCATATCAAGAACGTCTTGATTTAATTAAAAAAGAAAGTAAAGACAAAGATGAAGATGGTTGGACGCATGAAGATATTTTGACGCTTATACATCAGCTTGAAGAGTATTTTCATAAAACTCATTCTGTTGGATCAATGCAAGATACATTTCGTGTGCTTGAAACTATGAGAGGATATTTAGTTAGCCCAAGCGCTTCAATAGGAATGATAATGGATATGATTGCGCTTTCTGTTCCTCAAAATATTATGTTCACACCGAAGGTGTGATTTAATCAAAAAGTATTAAATTTATGCGCCAATGGCGCATATAGTAAAATATGATATAATTTAAAATATATGGCATTTAATTTTGCAAAATTTAAGGACCATCTTATAACAACAGAAGAGTGGCTTCGCAAAGAGTATTCACATATTTCTACAGGAAGAGCAAATCCAGCTCTTCTTGATTCTATAACTGTTGAAAGCTATGGTTCTCATCAGCCAATTAGAAATATAGCAAGCATAAGTATTGAAGAATCGCGGACTTTGCGTATTGTTCCATGGGATAAATCACAAATAGGTGCGATACAAAAAGCTATACAAACAAGTGGATTGCCATTTTCTGTGTCTGCAGATAGTGATGGCGTTCGTGCTATGATCCCGCAATTAACCGAAGAAAATAAAAGGGGCATAGTAAAATTATTGAAAGAAAAACTTGAAGATGCTCGTATCACAGTACGTGGGCATCGTCAGGATGTTGATAAGGAAATTGATTTTGATGAAACCGCAGGTAATCTTAGTGAGGATGATAAAAAGAGAGCAAAAGACGAAATGCAGAAACTTGTTGATATTGCAAATAAAAATCTTGAAGAAATTTTTATGACAAAAGAGAAAGATATTATGTCTATTTAATAAATATAATAACTACCCCGCAATGCGGGGTAGTTATTATATTAGGCTAAAAAGATATTATGAATATATAAACTATCTCGCGTAGCGAGATAGTAATATCATGTTTGGTATTTACGCAATACTTATGATATTATTGGGGGTGCATGCATATTATTCTTTTTTTACTAATGCTAAGTGTGCTTGTATTCGTTCATGAACTTGGGCATTTTCTTCTTGCAAAATGGAATGGTATTCGCGTTGACTCATTCGCTATAGGTTTTCCTCCTACGTTGTGGCAGAAGAAAGTGGGAGAGACAACATATAAAATCAATCTTCTGCTCTTTGGCGGTTACGTGAGTATATTTGGTGAAAATCCCGATGATGCATCGCTATCTGGCCCTGATAGTAATCGTAGTATGGTAACAAAGTCATGGTGGAGGCAGATAACTGTTCTTATAGCAGGGATTATTTTTAATATGCTCTTTGCGTGGTTCCTTCTTGTTTTAACATTATGGATCGGAGCTCCAATGTCAGCGCGAGATTCCGTGTTGCCAATACGTGACCCACACATGACAATTTTAAGTGTTCTTCCAGATTCTCCTGCAGAGAATGCAGGACTTCATATGGGAGATAAAATTGAGAGTATTGAGTTTTTTTCTAACAATTACACCGAAGGTGCAACACGTAATATTGTAATTAATCACCCAAGCGATACTGACGCGACAATCACAGCAATCCGCAATTCTGACCGTATTATGATGAATGTAACAAGTCCCCATGCTGTTAAATCTCACGATGTAGAAATTATACCGACGACAGGAATACTTGATACTGGCACAGGAAAAGCAATCGGCATAACGCTTGATGTTGTTGGAACTGCGCGCGCTTCTTTTTTCCAAGGAATTACACATGGTTTTATGCAGACGGTATATATGACTGGAGGTATGGCAAAAGGATTATGGGGTCTCATAACAGGTAGCTTAAGTGTAAAGTATATTACTGGGCCTGTTGGGCTTGTTGGAATAGTTGGTGCGGCATCTTCCGTTGGTCTTGTTAGTGTATTAATGCTTATGGCAATGATTTCTATTAATCTTGCTATCATAAATATAATACCGTTCCCGGCGCTTGATGGGGGGCGAATACTTTTTGTAATAATAGAAAAAATAAAAGGGTCACGTATTCCTCCTGCTATATCAAATACAGTTAATATGATTGGCTTTGGTATTCTTATGCTTCTTATGCTTTTAGTAACCGTAAAAGATGTTGTACATCTGTTCTAATTTCATGTAACAAAAAAGCCCGGATTATGCACCCAGGCCTTTCAGTGTCAACTTACTTAATAGCATGTTTCACCCTAAAGGTGATAACGGCGCCAAAAAGTAAGGACAAAGTGAAAAAAATATTATCATGGATGTGAAATGTTTTTATAATAATAGCATTATTCGGTAGAAATGTCAATAGCTCATAAAAGTCATATAAATTAAGGTTAAATTACTGTTGTTATTTTTATACTCATATAGAGACGTTGGCAGATATATAAGCGCAAAACTCTTGCGGAAACAACGAATGCTGTATATACTATGACCTAATGTTCTTTTTATTGTTATAGATAGAGCATATATATCTGTCGCCAATGTGTTTCTTTAGGGATTCAAAGTGGAGAGAGATGTCACTCTATCAATGATCCAACGCCTATGGCGGGGGATCGTTGGGCCCATAGCTCATCTGGTAGAGCGCCGGTTTTGCACTCCGGAGGCGAGCGGTTCGAGTCCGCTTGGGTCCACTGCTTCGCGTTAGCGAAGCAGTGTCCTGCGAAGTTCGCTGTAAAGCGAACGAAGCAGGATATTGTT
>MFUQ01000011.1:4455-5452 GCA_001785725.1 Candidatus Nomurabacteria bacterium RIFCSPLOWO2_01_FULL_36_10b | reverse complement strand
TTAAATTCTTGCGAAGCAGGATATTGTTTCCCAGCTAACGCTTCGCAGTGCATGTACATTTGCTTGCATATTGTGCATTTTAAATTCTTGCGAAGCAGGATATTGTTTCCCAGCTAACGCTTCGCAGTGCGCTTATTGTATTAATCACTACATACTTTTTTGAAGATTGTTATGTATTATGTATATATTCTGAATAATAATTCAGATACTACAATTTATATTGGTTTCACTCGTGATCTAGGACGAAGAATTTGTGAACATAACCGAGGATTATGTTTTACGACGTTACATAAAAAATGGAGTATACAGTGGTATTGTGTTTTCCGAGATAAAGATAAAGCATTGTCGTTCGAAAAGTATCTTAAGCACGGCTCCGGACATGCCTTCATGAAGAAAAGATTTTTGTGAGTATTATATTATTATACGACTATTATATATTAATCTTGAACGGAAATTTAGTCCTAATTTTGGGGTACCTGTCATATTGAAGATATAAAAACGGATTTTGAAAATGTGCCGAGAGAAGCTAAAATGAAAGTATCGAAGTTGCGGCAAACTTTATAAAAACATGGGAATCTGGATTGCTTTTTTGTTCATTAGATGTTAATATAATTTAAAATGTTTTTAAATTTAAACTAAAAAACAAAATGACAGAAGAAAAAATTCTTGAAGTTATTGAATTATACCGTAAGTTTTTTACGGATAATGGCATTGGTAAGGCAGATTACCCCAGCAACAAGTTACTTGCTGAAAGAGGACTTGGACCTGAGCACTGCCATGGAATGCTCCACAAGATGGAGAAATTTATAGAAGAGGGGAGGATTGAGAAAACCTTCCGATGGCTTGGTTTTATCCAAGGAGTTCTTTGGTCAAATAGGTTATTCACCTTGGATGACCTGAAGAACCATAGCAAGCCATAACCATCAAACGAAAAACGCGGGTAATATGAAATAAGGCCCTAGCCCAACGTGTGGCTGGGGTCCTGTTTTCTAAAGTT
>MFUQ01000011.1:0-4447 GCA_001785725.1 Candidatus Nomurabacteria bacterium RIFCSPLOWO2_01_FULL_36_10b | reverse complement strand
TAATTATCTTTTAAACTAACTAAAAATTTTACATGAAGTAAATTATTTGACAATACCCCCCATAGGTATATACTGTGTTTGTTATGAACAATAATAAACAAAAATTAATTCGCCGTCTTAAGATTATTGAGGGGCAGGTTAGGGGATTGCAGGAAATGATCAATAATGGGAAATATTGTATTGATGTCATAACTCAAACATCTGCTGTAAAGCAAGGTCTTTCCAATGTTGAGAATATTTTAATGGAAGAACACTTGGGTCATTGCGTTGTTAATCAGATAAAAAGTGGAAAGAATAAAAAGGCAACAGAAGAAATATTAAAAGTTTATCGTCTTAAACGCAAATAAATATGAATTCTCCAACAATATATAAAATAAAAGGAATGCACTGCGCTTCGTGTTCTGTAATTATTGAAAATACTCTCAAAAAAGTTGATGGCGTTCAATCTGTTGAAGTTAATTTTGGAACCGAAAATACTAAAATTATTTTTGATGAAAATAAAACAAATCTGGAGGATTTTAATAAAAAATTAGAAACACTTGGATATTCGCTTGCTGTTAAAGATAATCATTCAAACATTTTGCAAAATGACAAAATGTTAGGAATGAGCGCAGAAGAAATGGGTATGTCTGAAGACGAGCATCGCGCGCATCTTGGGATTAGTCAATCAAAACAAGAAAAACTGATTGAAATAAAAGATATGAAGAAAAAAGTTATTACTGCAATCCCACTTGCGGTAATAAGTATTTTTACTATGGGTTGGGAAATTTTTTCAAGATATAATATTGTTCCAGAAATGGGGAGTGGAATGGAAAAGTTTTTGTTATATGCTTTGCCAATAATGGCGACGTACATACTTTTTATTGTAGGTAAATCATACTTAATTGGTTTCTATAGATTTCTGCGATATGGCAAAGCCAATATGGATACTTTAATTGGCATTGGTACATCAGTCGCGTATGTTTACAGCATGATAATTGTTATTTTTGCAAAGTCCCTTACAAGTTTTGTAAATGTTGAACAAACGTATTTTGATGTAACGATTATTGTCATCACTTTCATAGCTCTTGGGAAATACCTTGAGGCACGTTCAAAATTAAAAACCGGCGATGCAATTGAAAAACTTTTAAATCTTCAAGCAAAAACAGCTCTGATTATTCGTGGTGGCAAAGAAGTTGAAATATCCGTAGGTCAAGTGGTTCGTGGCGATTTAATTATTATAAAACCAGGAGCGAAAATTCCAGTTGATGGAATTTTGACTGAAGGACATTCTTATGTAGACGAATCAATGATAACTGGCGAACCGATGCCTGTTTCTAAAGAAGCCAGCGATACAGTAGTTGCTGGCACAATAAATACAAGTGGTTCTTTTACTTTCAAAGCAACAAAAGTTGGCTCTGAAACAATGCTTGCACATATTATTAAAATGGTTGAAGAAGCGCAGGGCAGTAAAGCGCCAATTCAAGCATTGGCGGATAAAATATCAGGCGTTTTTGTGCCAATTGTATTGGTCATATCTTTTGTAACATTAGTTTTGTGGATTGTTATAGGCACACAGTATTTTGGTTTTTCGCAAGCACTTTCATTTGGGCTTGTATCTTTTGTTGGCGTTCTTGTAATTGCTTGTCCATGCGCTCTTGGTCTAGCAACACCGACGGCAATTATTGTTGGAGTTGGTAAGGGCGCGCGAGAAGGAATTTTAGTAAAAGACGCGGCTACACTTGAGAAATTACACAAAGTGAATGTTGTAGTCGTTGATAAAACAGGCACACTTACAAAAGGCAAGCCAGAACTCATTGATATTAAAATTTTATCTGATCTTGAGGAACAAGAATTTATTTCCATTCTTGCTAGTTTGGAAAATAAATCAGAACACCCAATTGCTAGCGCTATACTTGATTTTGCAAAGGTCGAAGCTTTGCAAGTACTTACTGTTGAGAATTTTATATCAATTAAGGGTAGAGGATTAAAAGGGATAATAGGAAATACAGAGTATTTTATTGGCAGTATTGGGCTTATAAAAGACCTTAAATTATCTTTTGACACGGCCCAATTAAGTGAATTTACCCTTGAGGGCAAAACGCCAGTTGTTTTGATGACAAAAGAAAAAGTTCTCGGTTTTGTGACAGTTGCTGATGCGGTAAAACCCGAAGCGATTGAGGCGGTAAAAAATCTACATAAACTCGGCATAAAAATTGTAATGCTGACAGGAGACAATAAAAATACCGCAAATTATATAGCAAAACAAATTGGCCTGACTACGCAGGCAGGCATTGATGAAGTCGTGGCAGAAGTTTTGCCTGAAGATAAATTGAAGAAAATTAAAGAATTGCAAGCACAGGGTCTAATCGTAGCAATGGCTGGCGATGGCGTAAATGATGCTCCGGCGCTTGCACAAGCGGATGTTGGAATCGCGATGGCGACAGGCACGGATGTAGCTATTGAATCATCTGGCATAACTTTATTACATGGCGATATTTCAAAACTCGTAAAAGCAATAAAACTTTCCAAAATCACAATGCGTGGCATAAAGCAAAATCTTTTCTGGGCTTTTATATATAATATAGTCGGTATTCCACTTGCTGCCGGTATTTTCTATCCAATCTTCGGTTGGCTTCTTTCTCCCGTCTTTGCAGGGTTTGCTATGGCGATGAGTAGTGTTTCTGTAGTCTCCAATTCGTTAAGGATTAAGGGAAAGAGGTTGTAAATGTGGTAAAATAGATTTATGAACAAAACCAAACTAGCGATTTTTGAGAATTTTAAGATTAGACGGCATTTTGATGAAAAAAATGAAATATGGTATTTTTCTGTATCTGATATTGTAGGAGCTTTAATTGAACAAGAAGATCCTGTTATCGCAGGTAATTACTGGAGAAAGCTAAAACAAAGGCTTAAAGAAGAAGGAAGTGAGGTCGTGACAAATTGTCACGACCTGAAAATGCAAGCCCGAGATGGTAAATTTTACAATACTGATTCAGCTAATGTGGAGACTTTATTACGCATTATTCAAACTGTGCCAAGTAAAAAATCCGAACCCATAAAGCTTTGGCTTGCAAAGGTGGGCTATGAACGGATGCAGGAAATTGGCGACCCGGAAATGGGGGTAAATCGAGCAAGGGAGAATTGGTTGAAACATGGCAGAAGCAAACAATGGATACAGCAAAGAATGATGGGGCAAGAGATTAGGAATAAATTGACGGATTATTGGAAAGATAATGAAGTCAAAGAAAAAGATGAATATGCTATTTTGACAAATATTATTCACCAAGAATGGAGCGATGTCTCCGTGCGAGATCATAAAAATATAAAAGGTTTAAAAACGCAAAATTTGCGTGATCATATGACGGACGCGGAATTGATTTTTACCGCCTTAGCAGAGCTTTCCACTCGCCAAATAGCCGAGACTATGCGGACGAAAGGTTTGGAACAAAACAAAGTACCCGCAATCAAAGGCGGGCAAATTGCCAAAGGCGCCAGAAAAGAACTTGAAGCAAAAACCGGAAAATCAGTCGTATCCGGCAAGAATTTTTTATTACAGAATAGGCCTAAAAAGAAATTATAATTATGAATTTCTATAATAAATACATTTTGCCTAAATTTCTAAATTTCGTTTTAGACAAAACAAAAATGAATAAACACAGACCAGATATTGCAAATCAAGCAACTGGGGTTGTGCTTGAAATTGGATTCGGTTCGGGGCTTAATCTACCGTATTATAAAAATATTACTAAATTATACGCGCTTGACCCCTCACAGGGATTATACGATATTGCCAAGAAACGAATTGAACAAGTTAATTTTCAAGTTGAACATATCCAAGCATCGGCCGAAAAAATACCACTTGCTGATAATTCTATTGATACAGTTGTTTCCACATGGACTCTTTGCAGTATTTCAAATCCCAACCTTGCGCTTAAAGAGGTTTTGAGAATATTAAAACCCGGCGGGAAATTTATTTTTATTGAACACGGGAAATCTCCAAGGCCTTTCATAGCAAAAATACAGAAAATTATAAATCCAATTTCAAAGTGTATTGCCGGTGGATGTCATCAAGACAGGGAAATTGATAAATTGATTAACGAAGCTGGTTTTGAAATTCAAAAAATTGAAAAGTTTCAAGAAAAATCAAACCCGTTTGCTTTTATGTATAAAGGGGTTGCGGTGGCAAAGAAATTATAGATTCTTTTTTCTTATTAATGTTATCATTGAATAAAATCAATAATCTGATATACTATATAAAGTATGAAGTCAGATATTAAATCAAACATATCTATTTTGCTATTGTCTGCGATTGCTTTTATTGCTGTATTTGGAGTTTTTTCAATGACTGGAACAATGGCACATGGAAGTGGTTGTTGGGCAACATCTGCAAATGGAATTGATTGCCCAGAAAATATGAATCCAATAGCATCTATTAATTTTCACATAGATGCCATTGAAAAATTTT
>MFUQ01000010.1:5476-5945 GCA_001785725.1 Candidatus Nomurabacteria bacterium RIFCSPLOWO2_01_FULL_36_10b | reverse complement strand
TAGTTGGCAAAATAATGATTTTTTAAAATAATGGGTCAAACAAAAAAGAAAGGAAAGAAATTATGAAACAACACAACGGTTTTTTTGCTGTTATTACTGGCGTCAATGGTGTCGGGAAGAGCACACAAATCTGTGATGTGCGCATTAAGTTGATGCAAGCTCAAAGTGCGCATAGTGTTGAGGTAACAAAATACCCACATTATATTGTGCCGCCATTTGGGCCAATACTTGATATGTACTTGCGTGGCGGTAATCCACACAAACTCTCACCAAAAGCATTTCAGCTGTTGCAGGTTTGTGAACGTGAGGTTTACCAACCAACGTTGAGTTCTTTGTTAAACAAAGGATCAATTGTTTTGGCGGAGGATTACACTTCTACAAGTTATGCATGGGGTGTTGCAACTGGGGTTCCACTTGAACTTCTTGTTGTTGCGAATAACAATTTACTACAACCGGATATTACTATTGT
>MFUQ01000010.1:5054-5333 GCA_001785725.1 Candidatus Nomurabacteria bacterium RIFCSPLOWO2_01_FULL_36_10b | reverse complement strand
AAGAAGAAGTTACTGAGGAGATTCTCAATATAATAAGGACCAAGATGATAATACCTGCAGCGTAGGCAATTTGCATACAAAAAATCCACTTGAAGTGGATTTTTTGATTTGGTGTTTCCTATTACTTATTAAAAGATACTTTTGTAACTTTTTTGCCACCAAAGTTTTTACCATCTTCTGGAGCTACATATACATTAGTTCCAGTTTCGCCTAATGCCATCATAGTCCCCATCATTTTACTACCATCTTCCAGTGTTATTAATATCGTATTAAATGGCA
>MFUQ01000010.1:0-5043 GCA_001785725.1 Candidatus Nomurabacteria bacterium RIFCSPLOWO2_01_FULL_36_10b | reverse complement strand
CCACTTTCTTCATAATCATTCTGTGTCATTGTAACGATGACTTGCCCATTAGGGAGCGTTTCTTTTTGCACAACATTTATTTCAACAATATTTTCTTCCTCGCTCTCCATACTAAATGGATTAAGCGGGGCAGAATTATCCTGTGTAACAGGGTTCTTTTCAACTGACGTAGATGCTTCAACTGTTTTTGCTCCTGCCGAAGGGTCACCTCCAACATTAGGATTTTCAGGATTTGAAGCTTCAGCTCCCCCAATAGCCATTCCAATACCAGCCACGGCGCTCGCTATTTTCTTTCCAAGATTTTCAATATTCATATATAAATAATGTTATTAGATTAATAATTGTATTATAACATACTTTTGAATTATATGCAATACCTAATTTTATCTGACATATAAAAGTATATCATAATATTAAAGAAAACCAGCACTTCGCGCCATTAAAATATAGATATACGCTTGTTCTAAAGGCAAAATAAGGTTATTCTTTACATTATGACTATTATACAAACATTAAAAAATGAAATTATGCGCGCTTGTTTAAGCGCCAACATTGATGTGAATGAGAACGATATTCATGTTGAGCATCCTGTTGATATCACTAATGGCGATTATTCATGCAATATCGCTATGATAAAAGCAAAGCAAATTGGCATGTTGCCCCGTGACATGGCAGATAAGATTATTATTGCGCTTCGCGCTAATAAAAATGAACACGTTGAGAAAGTAGATGTTGCGGGTGCTGGGTTCATTAATATTTTTTTGAATAAAAAGTTTTTTTCTGATTCCATCGGAGTGATATTGAATGAGAAAGGGGAATTTGGAACGAATACTCGTTATGGAAAACAAACATGGGTAATTGAACACACATCTCCAAATCCAAATAAAGCGATGCATATTGGTCATTTGCGTAATAATGTAATTGGTATGACATTGGGTCGTTTAGCAAAAGCAAATGGAGTTACTGTGAAGTTTGATATGATTGATAATAATCGTGGCATTGCTATTGCTAAACTTATGTGGGGGTTTCTTAAATTTGCTCGTCTTGATGATACTACGCCAATAGATTTAGAATATTGGCGCTCTCATAAAAATAAATGGCATACTCCAGAAAGTAAGCGCCAGTGTCCTGACCACTTTATTGATGCCTTATATGTTCTTGGCGCGCAGGATTTTGGAGAAGACAAAAGTACAGAGAGTCGTGTTAGACAAATGGTTGTTGATTGGGAAAATAAAGATTCAATGATACGAGAACTTTGGCGTCATGTAATTGACTATTCATATGCTGGGCAAAAATTTACATTAAATCGTCTTGGTAGTAATTGGGATAAAGAATGGCACGAAGATGAAATATATGAAAAAGGGAAAGGGCTTGTTTCTGAGGGTCTTTCCAAAGGTATTTTCAAAAAACTTGAAGATGGAGCTATTCTTACTAATCTTTCTTCATATAATATTCCAGACACGATTGTGCAGAAATCTGATGGTACGTCTCTCTATATTACTCAAGATATCGCATTAACAAAATTAAAAAAAGAAACATATCACGCTGATAAACTTTTTTGGGTAATTGGTCCAGAACAGTCGCTTGCTATGAAACAGGTTTTTGCTATATGTGAGCAACTTGGAATTGGAAAAGTGTCTGATTACACTCACATCAGTTATGGCTTCATGGGGCTCAAAGATGGAGCGGGGAATTTTGAGAAAATGTCATCTCGCGAAGGTACAACGCTTTTTATTGATGACTTGATCGATGCAGTAAAAGTTTCTTTTACAAAAAAAGAAAGGATACGAGAGATGAAAGAGCTTTCTCTTCCGAAGGAAGAGAAACGGCGCATTGTTTTGGATAAGGAGGGCACATTAGAAAAAATTGCGCTTGGCGCTGTAAAATTTAGCATTCTTCGTGTTGGTAGAATTCAAGATATGGCATTTGATATTGAATCTTCTATTGACACAGAAGGTGATTCTGGGCCGTATCTTCAATACACGCACGCTCGCATTCAATCTCTTTTAGAAAAAGCAAATATACAAGGTTTAAACTCCTTACAGATAATATCTCCGGTTGAATGGAAAACTACAGATGTAGAAAGAACTTTATATAAATATCCAGAAATTATTACATCAGCCCTTGATGAATATGCTCCGCAATATGTTGCAACATATCTTATAGAGCTCGCGCGTGCTTTTAATACGTTCTACGGCTCTACAAAAATTCTTGACTCTGAATCATCTCCAGATGTAATCACATACAAACTTGCTATCACAAAAGCTGTTGGGCAAGTAATTAAAAATGGTCTTGGAATATTAGGTATTGATGTTGTTGAGAGGATGTAAATATTATATTAACCTATAAATTTCATGATGATGCCCAATGTATAGAAATGTGACTACATTATGTTGAAAATGGAAAACAATACGATATTGTCTATTTATGCGGGAACTCCACAGATTATTGTTTTTTGGTAATAATTTTTCTGTATAAAGAGATGGATGAAATACGTTATTTCTAAATAATAACTCCTGTTTCTCGGCCTGGTATTTGATGCGAGTAGGCAAACTCCTATAAAGAGAAATAAATTTTCTCGTATATTGTATATGCATACTAACGCTTATCGGAGATCTCTAAGCGATGGTACTTTAGAAAATTTTTCCTGTTTCATATCACGTAGAGATTCTTTAATATGTCCTATAAATGCGTGTTGAAACAAGTTGTTTGGCTTTTTGGTCGCTACAATATTTTTTGTTGTAGTAGTCTTCATATTCATACATTGTAATTGTATTGTGATTTTATATAAAAGTCAAATGATTAATTTTCTTTTAAAAAAATAACAATATGCTACAATCGCTTATACATATGGATAAAGAACAAAAAAGCGATTTTGAGCAATATTACGAGGGTTTTGAGAAAAGTGAACGATGTTTCCGTGAAGAATCAATCCTTAAGTTTTGGGAAGAGAATGATATTTTTGAAAAATCACTTCAGAAAGAGTCACTAAAAGGAGAGTATATTTTTTATGAAGGTCCGCCATCTGCAAATGGACATCCGGGTATTCATCACCTTGAAGCGCGGTTTTTTAAGGACATAATCCCTCGTTTTAAGACAATGCAGGGTTATCATGTGCGTCGTAAAGCGGGATGGGATACACATGGTTTACCAATAGAATTGCAAGCTGAAAAGGAACTCGGGCTTAATTCAAAGAAAGAAGTTGAATCATATGGTATAGTCGCATTCAATCAGAAGTGCAAAGAAAGTGTTTGGAAATATAAAACAGAATGGGAAGATTTTACTCACCGTTCTGGATATTGGGTAGATATGCGCGATCCATATGTTACGTACCATAATAATTATATTGAATCGCTTTGGAATATTGTAAAAAAAGTTGATGAGCAGAAATTACTTTATAAAGATTATAAAGTTGTGCCATGGTGCCCTCGTTGTGGCACAGCTCTTTCATCGCATGAATTAGCGCAAGGATATGAGGATGTGAAAGAATTATCTGTTGTTGTTAAATTTAAAATCACATCACTTTCGCCGAAGGCGAAAGAAGTCTTATCCAATGGCAAAGACGTTAGCACATATCTTCTCGCATGGACAACAACGCCGTGGACACTTCCTGGGAATGTTGCGTTAGCTGTTGGCAAGAATCTTCCATATTCTGTTGTATCGCATGATGGTAATCAGTATATTCTTGCGGAAGCGCTAATTGAAAAAGTTTTTCATGATAAGGAATATACTGTCCTGCAGACAGTTACTGGTGAAGATCTTATCGGTATAGAATACGAGCCACTTTATCCATTTACAAAAAATCTTATATCAGAAACAGAGCAAGCAAAACTTGCTAATGCGTATAAAGTATACAGCGCTGACTTTGTAACTATTGAAGATGGCACTGGGGTTGTTCATACAGCGGTTATGTATGGCCAAGATGACTTTGAATTAGGAACACAGATTGGCTTACCAAAATGTCATCTAATTGATGAGGCGGGTGTATTTTTAAAAGGCACAGATTTTCTTTCAGGTAGATTTGTGAAAGAAAAGAATGGCAAAGGTGATGACACGTTATCGATTGATATTATAAAAGAACTTGCCGGGAGGCCATCGGGTGGTCTTCTATTTGATAAATTTAAATATGAGCACAGTTATCCTTTTTGTTGGCGTTGTTCTACTCCTCTAATATATTTTGCTCGAGATTCTTGGTATATAAAAATGAGTAGTTTGCGCGATAAGCTTGTTTCGGAAAATGAAACAATACACTGGGAACCAGACCATATTAAAGAGGGTCGTTTCGGTGAGTGGCTACGTGGTATTAAGGATTGGGCAATTTCTCGTGAGAGATATTGGGGCACCCCATTGCCTATATGGGAAGCGACTGATGGTTCAGGCGAACATATTGTTATTGGGTCATTTGATGAAATTAAGAAATACTCTAAAAATTCTGGGAATACATATTATTTATTACGCCATGCTCACGCTGTAAGAAATGAAACAGATACATGGGATTTTGCTGGTGATCCAGACAATCATCTTACAGAGATGGGGCGACAACAGGTTATTGATTCAGCAAATATCGCAAAGAAAGAAAATATCTCATTTGATTTGATGATTTCTTCACCAATGCTTAGAGCCAAAGAAACAGCAAAACTTTTCGCTGAGAATATGGGATACACAGGAGAAATTATAGAAGATAATAATATTACAGAGATTCATGTTGGCGACGCTTTCCAGGGTAAACCATTTGATGATTTTTTGTTGCGTTACAAAAATTATAGTGAGCGATACATTATAGGTAACCCAGACGGTGAAAGTTACGCTGATGTGAAAAGACGAGCAATGGACTTCTTATATGAGTGCGAACAAAAGTATAAAGATAAAAAAATATTAATTGTGAGTCACGGATGTCCTATTTTAAATATGATTCTTGGAAGCCGTGGAATTCTTCATAAAGATGTTCCTGATAAGATAGAAGATGCTGATTATCCAGAAAATGCGCAAATTAAAAGACTTAATTTTGTGCCATTACCACATAATGCAGATTATGAATTAGAC
>MFUQ01000009.1:12714-17188 GCA_001785725.1 Candidatus Nomurabacteria bacterium RIFCSPLOWO2_01_FULL_36_10b | reverse complement strand
ACAGTGAACAACGTCGCAGAGCGAAAATCATTAACTTTGGTATATTGTATGGAATGGGAGTAAACGCTCTCCAGCAGAATCTTGGTTCAACGCGCGCAGAGGCGCAGGAATTTTATGATAAATATTTTGCACAGTTTCCAAAGATTCGTGAGTATATGGATACAACAAAAGAATTTGCTCATAAGCACGGATATACAATGACACTTTTTGGTCGTCGTCGTTACTTTGCACAACTAAAATCTCCATTACCACATATAAGAGCGGCAATAGAACGCACCGCTATAAATGCTCCCATTCAAGGCACAGGAGCTGATTGTATAAAGTTAGCGATGCAATATATTGATAAGTGGATTGAGAATGAAAATCTTAGTGAAGATGTTCGTATGATTTTGCAAATTCATGATGAATTGGTATTTGAAGTAAAGGAAAATAAAGTAGAGTATATAATTCCTAAAATTGAGAATATCATGAGTTCTGTTTTACAAGAATCATGGATTAAATATAAAACCCCGATTCCTCTAAAAGTAACAACATCAGTTGGCAAAAGCTGGGGAATGGCGAAAGAATGACTTTGGTGCCAGTACCCCTCACCCCTCGTCAGACGAGGGGAGCTCCCCTACATTAGGGGAGCAGAAGAAAGAAGATATGACTCTGGCAACATATTGTATTTCTTAGCGAGTGTAATATACTAGAATTATGATAAAGTATCGTATTGCTCAACATGTGGCATTTTCACCACTTCTAATACTATTTTTTACTCTTCTTGGAATTATATTTCACTTTATTATTCCAATAACATTAACCACACATACACTTCGCGCAATTGTTGCCGGATTTATTTTCATAGCTATTGGCCAAGCAATTTTCTGGTATTCAAATAAATATAGAGCGCTTGCATATTGTAAAGATGGTGTCTGTCTCCAGCCGGTTGGGTCAGGACCATATCGCTATAGTCGTCATCCAAAGTACGGCGCGTATCTATTCATGATAATGGGGCTTGGCGTTATAATGAACTCTCTTATATTAGTACTTGTCGTATGCGCTACATTTATATTTTTGACACTCTTTATCATCCCCCATCTTGAGGGTCTCTTGATAAGAGAGTTTGGAGATACATATATAGAATATAAAAAGAAAGTACCAATGTGGATTTAATAATATCTTTCTTTTTCGTACATGATAGAAATTATTACAGGAAACAATCGCGGCGCGTGCCTTGAATATGTTTCGTCGCGTTCAAGCGATTTAATAAAAGAAGGGCGCACCTTGTCGCGTTTCTCATCAATTGATGAAACAAATGATGAAATAATTTTAAATGAACTTCTTGGGCAAGATCTTTTTACAACAAAAAAGGTGTATATACTTTCAGACATACTTTTAGCTCCACGTGTCATTGAAGTGCTTGAAACACAATGTGATAAATTTAATGACAAATATATTCTATGGCACGAAGATGCAATCCCAGCGCAAATTATTAAGAATATGGAAAAAATTGGTACCACTATACATCTATACAAAAAGAAAGAGGAGAAAGATAATGCAATTTTTGCGCTTACAGACGCTTACGCGCGTCGTGATATAAAACAATCATGGATAATTTACAATCAGTTTATTGAAGATGGCATGTCTTCGCATCAAATGATAGGCCCACTATGGTGGCAGGCGAAGATGCTTCTTCTTGTAGAAAAATCACAAAATATGAACCCCGGTCTTTCTCCATATGTTTATACTAAAACAAAAAAACTTCTTCCTCTTTATAAAAAAGGCGAGATACTTAAAAAAGCGCTGAACCTTCTTTCTGTTTATCACAATGGTCATCTTGGAGATGATATTGAAATTTTATTGGAGAAACATCTTTTAGAGAAATAATACCCCTTCTCGCCCACGCACTTAGGCCTCCCCCTAGCCCCCTCCAAAGGAGGGGGGAATTTTTATAAACAAAAAGCTCTTGCCACATAAATATATCTCGCCAACGGCGAGATATTAAATAATTTCTTATACAAAAAGCTCCTGCGGATGAATGGAGATTATTTTTTGCCCTTTATTTTTTATGCAGGAGCTTTCTTATGAGTATTTTATTTTGATTGTGTAAAGAACAGATTTGCTTTTGAACTGACTGAATAACGCCCGACAAACCAAACCAACACAATGTGCAATTACGACATTCAATCAAATGAAAATACTCGAGGGCAAGCTTCGGGCTCTAATTACCAAAGACGATAAACAGAGCTCGAAGCTTACATTCCACGGATTCACTTATGTCGTGATGATATAAACAGCACTTCCTTAAAAATTTTGCACCTAACCCGGTGCCAAGGGTATTAGAAGATTTTTATCAATATCATCGTTTCTTTCCATTATAGTATATTCCTATTTTTTGTGCATGCAAATTTTTGGGACTGTGGATAATTTCATCATCTAGTGTTTTTACTCTGGCCTCCCCCTGGCCCCCTCCGAAGGAGGGGGAAAAGAAATTCTGCTTCGCTCTAGAGAGATTTGCAAAATAAGTAAAAACTCCGTATTGTGGAGTTTTTACTTAACTTTATCGCGCAACGCGCGGTTACTTACCTTCTATGAGTTTATATATTCCAAAACCAATACCAACACCAATTATAGGACCAAGAATATACATAGGATTGAAGTAAGAAAGAGCAAGCGCTGTTGCAGGATTAACAATTCCCATTGAACCAAACATTATAGAAATTAATATTCCCAAAAAGAATGACGCGCCAACAACGAACCCTCTTGTGTTTTCTGGAGCTCTGTTATGCATAACCGTTGAAAATCCAAAAGCAAGTATTACCCCACCAAGAGCTTCGGCAATTCCTACATGAAGCGTCATTGGAGATGAAGCGCCAACTTGCTTTAACATATCAATGATAGGATTAGTAATTGTAGCTGTTGCCAATGCTATTGCTCCAGCAACACCAACAACTTGTGCGACAATGTAACCAACTGCGTCTTGCCACGAAATTTTATTCATCATGAGCATTCCTAATGTAACAGCAGGATTCATGTGCGTTCCTGAAACATGGCTCATTGTATAGAAAAATATACAAACAGTTAAACCGGCAAACACCGCAATCAAAATACCAGGCAATCCGCTAGCAAGCGCCATTAATGTAACAAACATTAGAATTCCTGTTGCCAAGAACTCTACAGCGTACTTTCTCCAATGAATATTCATGTGCATAAATACTGTGATGATGTTATCTCTTTTCTTTTTCTGCAACGCGTCGCGTAACAAATATAAGAAAAGCAAACATACCGATTATTCTTATTAATTAATATGACTCCTCTAGTATACTATTTTCATTGTAAATAGCCAAAATATGCCATATTGACAGATATCATATAAATATGCTATAATATATACGAATCAGACTTTGTCTGAGGTTTCAAATTCATTCACAAATTTTTAAAAAAAAGATGAAAAAACAACTTTTTTTCTTTGCACTGCTTCTCGCCATCATTCTGGTGGCCGGGGCACAAAGTGTTGGTACCACGGCCGGTGGTGGTGCCAGCATTTCAATTGAAAAGGGGGACAATGTCTGGAACGTTTTGACGTTCTATGGCATTGACCCCACCGCCAATGTTGGTGCCAATTTCGCTTGGGAGCGGGTGGCCTCCGACAACGGCCTTACCACCACTTTTTTTTCACCGGGCAAATACGATGCCAGGGTATACCCCGGACAAAGTATTTATCTTAGTAAATGGATTGTGAGATTGTCAAAGACCCCATCAATGTTCTTGGGGGAGGACCTGGTGTACCCCCCGCCTACACCGCAACCGGCCACTGTCAGTGAACCGGCAGTAGTGGGTCAAGCAACGCCACCGGCAATTGTGCCGGTTGAATCCGGGCTCGGGTGGATAGGGTTTTTATGGCTTGCCTTGGGTATCATATCTACAATCGGGCTTGTTTATCTCGCCTGGTTTGTGGCCACTAACGGGCGGGATATCGTTGCTGAGGCAAGGGCGCGGAAGCAGGACCGCCTGCGTGCAGAGCGCCAGGCATCAGTTATATCCGGCGAAAGGACGCCGGAAAATGCTGGGCCCCCGGTTAATGCTGAAGGAGTGACTGAGGCAAACCTTGAGGAAAGTTTTCAGTCAGTTCGCGTGACGGCCGCTTCCCTTGGATATGCACCAGTCGGTGCACCGCGTCGTGTGCGTGTCACAAGCAATCCAGGTTGGATGCTTGACACTGCTTACGGAGACGGAGTGAATACTCCTATCCCGTGGACAGATCGTCCGGCATTCATACAGGATTTCCGAAACCCGAAAACAGGCGACACATTCAGTGGGCTTTTGCTCACCGGGTGTGTCAACAGTGCCTGTACTGCGGTTGGCACAAACGGACGCCGGGAACTTGCAAGAGCAGGCGACCATTTCCGTGCGACTCCAGATCTGGAGTATGCAATGGAGAAACTGCGGCCGGTTATTGCGGAAATCCGTCGGCTGAATGGCGGTGTACTTC
>MFUQ01000009.1:5909-12705 GCA_001785725.1 Candidatus Nomurabacteria bacterium RIFCSPLOWO2_01_FULL_36_10b | reverse complement strand
GACGCCCGCCATGCCGGTTATTGAGTCTCCTAATGGCCAAATTGCCGTGGCCACCAAGGAGGCAAAAAAATAAAGCCACCTCGGCTTTTGAGAAAGCCCCGCACTTGTCGGGGCTTTTTTCGTTCCTCTCCCTAACCCTCCCCACTCTGCTACGCCACGCTTAGCGTGGCTACGCAGAGCACCCCCTCCTTTCAAAAAGGAGGGGGGAAAGAATAGGAAGCAGTTGAAATTTATGTAATATCAGGTATTCTTATCCCATGGTCTCGCGCATGTGTGCGAGATACGTGCAGTTTTGCAATTCCCCTTGTAGCTCAGTTGGTAGAGCAGCTCCCTTTTAAGGAGACGGTCGCAGGTTCAATTCCTGCCGAGGGGACAGATTTTATTATGTATTATGCTATAATATGTTTTATGCATGAGAAATTTTCAAAACATATTTCTGATGAAGATGTAAGAAAAGAAATAGAAGAAGGACTTGATGATTTTAAACAACACGGAAGCGGTGGAGATTTTGAGGAAATGGAAGAATATATTAGAGAACTAAGAGAACACTCAGAATATTCTGGCCTTCTTAAGGGGCTTGAAGAAAATGACAAAATTTCATATGAAAATATTGACCATTTGAAATCTTTAAAAAATAATTTTGAAAAACTAGAGTTTTTAAGAAGCATGCCATTAGCAGATGTGATTGAATACATAACGTATTATGCATCTGAAATAGGAAGCGTTTTTTTGTCAAAACGATTAGAGCGTTATCAGGATTTATTTAGTTCAGTGTCAAATGATGACAATGGATATGATTATTCAATAAATATAAAAAGTATTAAAACTGGGCTTTTAAGAGACATCTTGTATTCAGCTATGCTTGGAACCCCCGAGATGGGCGCGTTAAAAATTGCTGACAATAGATTACTAAAAGAAGATACGCATTCTAAAAGTGTGGCGACACTCTTTGGTTACAATTCTGGTATTTATTTTTCGGAAAATCGTAAAAAGGGTCTTGGTGTGTATCCTTTTCTTATTAAAGCATACGAAAATGCGAAGAGAAATATTGAGTTTCCAGCAAAAAAGTTTAATTCTGATATTACAGAAGAAGAGATTGAACACAAAGCAGTATTGAGATTATCAGATTGGCTTGTTGAAATTAATAAAAAATATTGCAGGACTCTTTATTATTCAAATGAACCGGGTCGTACAGAGCCACAAGAAGCGCTAGCATGGGCGCAGTTAGGAGATAGATTTAAAGAAAGAATTCTTCACATACGAAAAAAGAGAATCCCGGACCACGCAATAAGTTTTCATAACATTGAAAGGTTCATTGGTAAATCTGGGGATAATAAATATGGCAAAGAGAAAAGTAAACTTTTCCATCATATTACATTTTTACAAAGCGAATCGTCAGAAGAAGAAAAAAACATTTTTATGCAGAATAAAAATGCTTTTGATATAAATTATCAACAGCAATTGTATAATGATGAAGTAGAAAAATATTCTCATAAACTTGAAAAATCGGAAGCAGAGATTTCTAATTCGGATTTACCAGAAAGTGAAAAAGAGTTACAATTGCAAGCACTTCTCCAAAAATATGAAAGCGATATGTGGACTTTGCAAGAGGGCCACGAAGCAAAACTTGAATATTTACGTAATCGTACGCCCAGTCAATTACTTGCCGATTCACTGGAAAGGCAAGAAATTGTAATGCAAAAATACGAAAAGAATAAAAGTCTTGCGGATAAAGCGCTTGATCTGCATTTTCACTTCAATCATTCCAAAAAGGTAAATAGTACAAATGAAGATGGTGGTTCGGTTGTTAGCTACACTAGCAAACCTTACGGTGGGCTTATTGATTGGATAAATGAAGCACCATTTGGTGTAATTAAGAGAGCCAACAAAATGTTACAAGAAGGAGTACCAGACATAAACATCATAAGAATTTGTTTTGCAGAAATATATGGTGATAAAGAAATTGGTCTAACTAATGAAGTACTTAGCGATCATTATTTTATTGATTGTCTTATCAAAAGTGGGGGATTAATATATATTTCTAATAACTTTTCTGATTTTAAAGATCTGAATCATAATGAAATTCTTCATAAGATTATTGCTGCTAATGTAATACCGCGCCCGCATGAATTTTCACAAATCTTTTCTAAATTTAAAGATATTGATCCTTCCACTGCATATGATCTCATAGAATTAGGGGAGTGGAGATTGGTGCTAGAAAATATTGATAATTTTAAAGATTTAGATAATACCGAAATTATTAATTTTCTGATAGAAAGAAGAACAGATGGTTTGATTCATTATGTAAGTAAATTCAAAGATATAAATCATATTGATACGGCTAGAAAATTAATTGACGCAGGGTTATGCTCTTCTATGGAAGATTATCTTTCTTATTTAGGTAATGGGTATAGTAGTATTGGGCATAAAGAAATTGCGCATAAATTCATTGACGCTGGCATTATCTCATCTTTAGATGAATACTTATATACTTTCAAAGACCTGAATCATAATGAAATTGCGCACAAGCTTTTTGATACTGGGGATGGAAGGTATGTTCTTGAGAATCTTAATTGTTTCAATGACCTTGATTATTCTATTGTAGATAAGTTAATTTTATTAAACAATGAGAACCCACGTAAAAGTAGTTCATATCTTGAAAAAATAATTGATTCTACATCTAACTTTTCTGATTTTAATTATAATGAATTTGCCAATAAACTAATAGAAACTGAAGAGGGTGCGCGTGTTCTTATTGAAAAACTTAATAATTTTAAAGGTCTTAATCATCAGGAGATTATTGATAAATTAATGGCGGCAAAATTAGGGGGGAATATTATTAGTCATCTACGTAATTTCCATAATATAGATTATATGGATCTTGCTATTAAGCTGATTAAAGAAGGGTTTGGAGAAAGTGTTGTCAATAATATATCAGAATTTATAGGAGTTAATAATAATATAATTGTTCATGAGCTACTTGACGCCAATGAAATAGATTCTTTTAAGTATAAAATTGAAAACTTCAATGGCTTAGATGTCACAATTGCTAATAAACTTATTGATATTGGATATGAGAAACTTGTACTTGAAAATCCTGAACATTTTAAAGATTTAAATCACACAGAAATTCTTGATAGAATAATAAAATTAGAAAGAGCGGATTCTATTGATAGGTCTATTTCTAAGTTTAAAGATATTGATCCTATTATTGCTAATAAATTAATAGACATTGGTAAAAGCCATATAGTGTTATCTTCTCCTACAAGTTTTATAAATTTAAATCACAATGAAATAATAAATTCAGTAATTCAAAGGAAAGAGTATGGAATTGTTGCTAAATATATCTCTAATTTCTCTGACGTTAACCACTATCAAATTGCTAACCAACTTATTGAAATTGGTGGTGGGGAATTTGTGGCTTCATATATAATAAATTTCAGAAATATTAATCATACAGAAATTGCTGAAAAGTTAATTGAATATGGTAACATCGATAATTTAATTAATAATCTTAGTAATTTCAAAGAACTCGATCCTTCTATCGCGCGAATAATTATTAAATATGGTAAAGGTGAATACGTTGCAGAACATCTCAATCATTTTAGTAATATAAATCATAAAGAAATTTCTGATAAATTAATACAATCAGGAAAGGGAGAGGCTGTCACAAATTATTTAAATAATTTTAAAGGTCTTGATCACAATGACATTATTGAAAAACTTATTGATACAGGTGGAAGTATTTATGTCGGGCGTTACTTAAAGAATTTTATAGGAGTTAATCATAATAACATTGCTCATGAATTTATCAGAATAGGTTCTATAGAGAGTATTATTAAAAGTATTAGTAATTTCAAAGACCTTGATTCTTCTATTGCGTCTAGAATTATTAAAATGGGACGAATAAATGGCGTTGCATCATATCTTAGTAATTTCAAAGACCTTGATTCTTCTGTTGCAAATGAACTTATTAAAGCACAAAGAAGTGAATCAATTATACAAAACATGTCTAGCTTTAATAACCTAGACATAGACATCATCAAAAAATTGTTAAGTAGTTTTTCTAAAGAAAAAGTAAAAGAAAGAAAAACTCATCTTTTTAAATATTTCTTAAATAATACAGATACAGTTTTAGAAATACTTAATTCTGGTAAAGATGATCTTGCTTACAAAATTGGTTCTATTGGTTTACCGCTAGATTATACGCACATATCAGAATTACCAGAACATATGAGTAAAGCGTATGCCCTTGGATACGCAAACGGCGACACAAGTCAAATGGCAGGAAGCACGAAAGAATATTTTAGGGGTCGCTTTAATTTTATGATACGACCAGAAAGTAATCCCGTAACTATTCGTAGTATTCTTAGGGGGCTTGAGGGTCAAAAATTTGGAAAAAATTTCCGAGAATCAATTGAAAATCTCTTCAACACATCAGATACTGAAGCAAAAGACATGATTGAAGAAATAATAAGAAGCGACCATAAATCCGCGTCACGTCTTGTGCGAACACTTGTACAAATAGATGCTGGCAAAGGCACAAAATATGCAATTGACCTTATTAAACGTAGTAGTATGCCAGATCGCATGTTTGTTTACTTCATACACTTTCTTAGTAAATCGGGTGGCATTACAAAAAACGCCCCAGAGTTTCTAAAAACACAAGGAAACATGCCAATTATACGTCGAATTGTTGCTCAAAATCCAAATCAGTTAAACACAACTCTTGATACATGTAAAAAGTTAAACATCACTAATCTTAATGAAGAAGGAGATACATTGTTTGACGCCATGAATGAGCTTGCTTCTTTAACACCAAAAATTTATTCAAGACATAGAGTGCTAAAGACAGTAGAAAGAAAAAAGTTTGTTGAATGGATTAATACGCAGAAAGAAGAATTATTTGAAAATAAGAAAATTGATTTCAATGGCTCTATTGAAACAACCGGTGGTGACGAATTTGCAGGAGATAAAGATATAATTATTGAAATGGTACATCAAGCATATAATCCAATTAACATGAGTTTTGAAAATGTAAAAGATCTATTACCGAGTATAGATGACCACACAGATCATCTTAATAAATATTTATTTCCACAAACAGGATATCCTGTAATTTTTAATGATGTTTCATATAAAATTAGAAAAGATGAGACCTTAAATAAAGAGGCGCTACGCAATGTTTCTAATATATTTTCGCATAAAGAGTTAAAAGGAAAATCTGATTCAGAACTTTTGGAATTTTCAAAAAAGAGAAATGCTATTTTTATGAAATTAGCGCGCGCTACTACTGATTTTTCAGATGAAGAGATTAATATAATTTTTCAAGTTCTTACAGACCATGATAATATAATTAATCTTAAAGCAGAAATTGATGATGGGAAAGTAGAAATGAGTTACCCAATTCTTGCTCGTATATATGACACTCTTGGGATATATTCAAAAGATAACATACCTATTTTTATTGAAGAATATGCTAGACAATTTTCAGATCTTGGTGAACGTCTTGATAAAATTTTTGAAGACCCGTCGCGGCGTGGGCAGATACTCAAAATGCTTAAAATTAAGAACGATGACCCTCAAGTTGAAGGTGTGCCAAATAATGTTTTGTTAGGACGTTTCTTCGCTGAAAAAGTGCTTGAAAAACAAAGGGCTATTATTAAAAAGGAAATGAAGAAATTCCAAAGGGACAATGAGGCAGAGGGTGAGGGGGTTGGTGAATTTAATGTATATATATCAAAAAATAAGGGGTCTTTCTTTGCAAAAGCTGCTGCTGGTATTTGCACAGCGAATGACACAGTTTTATGGGATATGAAAAATCATTTTCACATGAATATTGTTGATGTAAATAAGACAGTACAAGGAAATATTCAAGGATATTTTGAGACCGTTAATGGAAATTCATCATTAGTGCTTCGCGGGTTTAATCCTACGGAAAAATTACTTAAGACAGTTTCGCCAGATTCATTTATGAAGAATATTATAAAAATAGCAAAAGATTTCGCGCAAAAAAATAATCTAAATGGTGGTGTATTTATAACGGAAAGTCTTGGGGGTTGGCATGCTGAATCCAATCGTCAGCAAATACGAGAATACATTCCAAAAAATATATATTCAAAAGTTGAACCAATTGCACATCATATGAAAATAGCCAAATCTAAAACAGTAGATAATATTTACCCAGTTTAGTCGGCACAGTTTATAAAATTAAAATAATATTATGGAAGAAAATAAGTTTACAAATACAGGAGGAAATAAAGATGATACTAGCCACATTACTTCTATTGTTGAAATAATCAAATCGCCAGATGCACAAAATGCGTGGGAGAAAATAAAACCGCACCTAACTGAAGTGTCTGGGTTAGAATCTCTTTCTGGTAATGGCAGGGAAGAAAAAGTAAGAAACTATTTAGAAAATGAAGCAAAAAAACTTGGTTATGAGACAAAAATTGATGATGTCGGGAATCTTTGGTTATTGTCAGATGCGCCAGAAGGTGAAATTTTGCTTTGCGCTCATATGGATAAGGTTGGTGAACCACAAAAAATTATAGAAGAAGACGGGGAAATTATTGGTCGGCTTGACGATGCGTTAGGCATTAGTATTATCATTAGCGTCCTAGAAACAGGATTACGTCCATCAGTGCTTTTTACTGTTGAAGAAGAGACGGGTGGAGCTGGTGCTAGACACGCAACTGATAATATTCATAAAGCAAAAGAAAAACAACCCAAATTAGCGTTAATTCTGGATGTTTCTGCGCTAGAGGAACACGGTGCTGGGCCATTGATTTATACT
>MFUQ01000009.1:0-5881 GCA_001785725.1 Candidatus Nomurabacteria bacterium RIFCSPLOWO2_01_FULL_36_10b | reverse complement strand
GACACTACAAGTTCATATTGAAAATATGCATTCAACCAAAGAAACCGCATTTGTTAGTGATATTAAAGAGACGGCCCTAGTTCTAGAAACAATTATTAAAAATCACGATTTATTACCAGATTTAAGAGTCAATTATGAGTAAAAATATGGAACAATCTGATATACTTGGCGGACGCTCAATTGAGGGGTTGCCTAATGTTAAAGAAAATTTTCTAACATTAGAAGAAAATATTGATTATGAGACAGTTCTTTTAAATGAGAATATTAAATCTGAACATCCGTATCAAGAATTTGCTGTTTTTATAAGCCCGTCTCTTGGTGAAAAAGAATTAGAAATAGAAGCCCCGCACTGGAGAACAATTACTCACAAAGATATATTTACTTCACTTAAAAATCCATATAATAAAATACTTGATGAAGACTGTTTCTTTGAGGTAAATACAAAAGGTATCGGATATACAAAAGCAAGCGCTTTGGGCCAAAACATAGAAGATGAAGTTTATTGGTCTGCCGAAGACCAGAGTAATGAACACGACCATGGTTGGAAAGTTTTTGGTTTATCTTCAAAAGTTGATTATTTTCTTTATAAAAATCAAGACATAATGGATAAATCATTATTTTTACATAGTAAAGGATTGAGAACAGAAGTATATTGGGCTGTTGAGAAATTAAAAAGAATCCCATATCGTGGAGAAATGCAAACAACCAAAGAGTTAAAAAACATTGGCGTGATTCCTGATGATAGATCCTACCAACCTCATATGGCGCAACGAGTTATGAAAACAAACAGTCGTATTGAGGAATTATATAGATCTGATGAGCGCAGAGAAGAATTATTCGTTAAAATGTTTGAAGCATATAATAAAGAGGCAGAATTTGACAGATACAGTTCACTTAATATTGAAAGTATCACTGACCAGAGAAAGTTTCAGGAAGAATTTATAAAGAGAATGGGGTCAAATTTGGCCGTTTTATTTTGCAATGGCTATATGCATACAGCCCTTCATTCATCAAATATAACTTTAGCGGCGGAAATAGCCGACATAGGTCCAATGATGCACATTTCTCAAGATGAGAAAAATAAAATGGGTTGGAATACAATGTATAAAGGGCTTAACTATGGTCACATAAAAGACATAAGAGATACATGCTATGGTCTAAGATATTTGCGTAGGTCTTTTCGTTATTTAGGCAAAGCACGGCTTGATTCTGAAGATTATTTCAATTCTTTTAAAAATGGAATTAATGAATATTTAGATGAAAATAAAAACGATATTTCTGACGAACGTAGGGGGGTATTTCTGTGGTGGTCAGAAACTATAGCGCGGAAGATATTTATAGAGAATATAAATCTTCCGTCTCTTGAAAAAGATGATACATTATCATTTAGTGATTGGGGAATTGATGAAGAAATATTATAATATGATATCTCTTACTCTTGTTTTATATAACATAAGAAGTGTACACAATGTAGGGTCGTTTTTTCGTACTGCCGATGGGGCGGGGGTTAAAAAAATAATTATTATTGGGCATACGCCAACGCCAATTGATAGATTTGGCAGACAGCGCACCGATATGCACAAAGTAGCCCTTGGAGCAGAATTATTAGTGCCATGGGAATATTTTAAAACGTGGGAAGAAGCTTATTCTTTGCTTCGCGCCAATGGCGCGAAGATAATAGCAGTAGAGCAAGATAAAAGGTCAATTTTATACACTGAGCCTGCCGGTAGGCAGACGAAAGAATGTATGGATAAAGTTGCTATCATTCTTGGCCCAGAAGTAGAAGGTTTACCAGAAGAAATTCTTAGCAACGCTGATACGATAGTTGAAATTCCTATGTATGGGCAAAAAGAATCATTGAATGTTGCTGTTGCTGGTGGGATTGTTATGTATGGAATCCGCACACACTTTTAATGTTTCGTAGAGCAAGACGTACTAATGTTTACTTTTTACCAAACCTTTAGTATTGTAGAGAAATATGGGAGAATTTTTAGAAAATGTCGGGTCATTTATATGGCAAGGAATTAGTTTTTTGCCAAGCATTACACTTTTCTTATTAAAGGCAGTTTTGTTTCTTATACTATCAGTCATTGTTGTTCCATCAATGATTATTATGCTTACGCTTCATAAAATATGGGAGAATATGCTTGAAAGTGTTATTAATTTTCAATTCGGTAACAAAAAATAATTTTCCTAAAGAAAAAAATTACCCCAAAAATCTTAATGCTTCACGAACCTGTTCCTGTGTTGTTGATATATCTTTAGGAATATTAGCAAGTGCTCCACGCGCCTGTTGTTGGCTGTATCCAAGAGAAAGAAGCGCGTCAATAACATCACTGTGTGACGGCCTGTTCTTTGTAGCTCCAGTAATGCCAGCGTGTACATTAGTAATAAAATCATCTAATTTATCAGATAGTTCTAAAACAATTTTTTCCGCTGTTTTCTTACCAATGCCAGATACTTTTGTTAGAAGAGACGCGTCATTACTTGTGATAGCAGTCACAAGCATTTCTACGGAAGCCACATCTAGAATATTAAGCGCAGAACGTGGGCCAACTCCAGATACAGCGATAAGTTTCTTAAATAAGCGATACTCGTCTTTTGAAGGAAATCCAAAAAGTTCTAAACTATTCTCGCGCATAATAGTTGTAACCCAAAGAGACAATTCGGTGTGGGCTACAGCAGACCCAATTGTATGTTGTGGCACGTAAATTTCATATCCAACGCCATGAGCGAGAATAATAATAGATTGCTCGCGTATATCAATACAAGATCCAGTAATATAGCCAATCATATTGATATAGTATAACATACATGGCCTCCCCCAACCCCCTCCAAAGGAGGGGTGTCCCATCTGACGGGGCATGATAGGAGGCGGTTTCTTAATGATACCCCGTTTCATGTGGGAGGATTGCTTTTTTTACTTATCTCATATACTATATCCCACATGCCAATTTTACTTTCAGCAAAAAAGAATCTTCGCAAATCAGCGCGTCGCCGTATTATGAATGATAAGCGTCGTCGTACAATGCGTGAGCAAATTAAGAGTATTACGTTAATTAAAGATGCTCGTACAGCAAAGGAGAATTTTCCTCGTGTTATGCAAGCGATTGATAAGGCCGCTAAGATGGGTGTTATAAAGAAACATACCGCTTCTCGCAAGAAGTCTCGTATTTCTGCGATGATAAAGAAATTAGGATAAAGTAAAGTAATATTCCGCCGAAAGGCGGAATGTTTTTTAAAAAGTAATACACACTAATGCAGAAATACGGGTATTAATGTATAATTCTCATAATATGGAGTCATTGCAAATATTCCAGAATATAACGGCAGTATCAATTCTTGGGTTAATTGGTTTTGCAATGCTAGGAAATCTTTTTCCCGGTATCCCAGAAGAAATTGCCATACTAGCTATTGGTGTTGCAGTTGGTTCTCACATAATACCTGGACATATTGCATTTCTTGCGACACTCGTCGGACTTTTTATAATAGACAATATTTTATACTACCTTTCATTCAGGGGTACACGTGTAGTAATGTTTCTTCAAAAGAAAGTTTTTGGTAAAAATTTGGATATTCGTAGCGAGTTTATAAAAACTCACATTATGAAGATAATCTTTTTTTCTAGATTCATTGTGCACGTGCGTCCTTTGGGCCCATTTCTTGCAGGGGTAAATCGTGTTCCATGGAAGAAATTTGTGATATTGAACACACTCGCGCTTTCCATATATATTGGCATAATGTTTCTAATAGGTATTTATTTTCACAGTCGTATTGAACGTATTATATATGGAGTAGGGTTTCTAAAGAATATAATTCTGATTGTCCTAATTCTAATAATACTTATTGTTGTAGGTCGTTTCACGTATAAGCTATTTATGCGAAGATTGAGAAAAGGCAACGAGATTCCAATACTCTCACGTATTGGTTTTTCAAAAAATACAAATAAAAAATCTTTCTGATAAAAAGAATAGTTACTTCCATTTTGGTGTGTTTATTAAACCAAATCAGAACCTATTTTCAAAACAAATGATGTGCCACGCGCGGAGCGCATAGTGGCTTGTTGGGACTAACTCTTACGCTCCGCACACGCTGAACCGCCACCGCACGTCGCCTCGTGGACTCGGCGACAAACCAGCCCGTTCTTTTTTCCACTTTCCTAAATTTTTCGGCGGGGGAATTTCAAAAAAGGAAAAGCAAAACGAACGGGCTGGTTTCCGCCCTCCCCAAGTATTCGGGCGGTGCGGACAGCGGACAATGTGAGAGAGTGCAAAGCCCCTTTAACCTTAATGATTTTTCTTTTGAAATACACTTTAAACTTTATCATCACTCAAGGCTAAACGAGATCAAGAATCGTCCATCTCTCATAATTATATTTTATTTTAATTAAATTCTTTTATTTATCAGATCTCGAAGATATGTATTCAGATCTATTTTACGCGAATGTGTTTCCATAAAAGCAATAATTTTTTGCATGGTTTCTTGAATTTTTGAATCTTTTATTAGGAGTATTGTTTCTTCGTCATAGTTAATCATCATGACAATATTTTGAAATACTAAAATATCCAAATCAAAATCAAAAAACTCATCCGGAGCTAAATAAATAACGGTTAATCTTTCTAGATGACTTTTCAGTTGTTTGTTTGACATTCCCTCAAACATTTTTAAGCTATTTTCACCGCTGATGCCTTCCATAATAATCCCCTTTTTCTTGAGTGTATTATGATATTTATATATAAAATCCCATTCTATTTTATTAAGAGATTTTTCGATTGATTTGTTGCCTTGCAGTCCATAGACTCTATTGCCTCTATTGACTTTAAGCACTTTATGAAAAGCTTCTTTCATTTTTTCTTTTCCTTTGTAAATTTCAATTTCGCTCTGGCGTTTACCGACTGTAATTTCAAAAAGGGCAGCGTTGGGATCAAGATGATTAGAAATCTTACGTAATATGTACGAGAGCTCTGTTTTGGCTACTGTTTTATAAAAAAAACGCTTACCAACTTTTGATTTTTCAATCAATCCTCGCTCTTTTAATTTATTGAGCAAAAAAGTAACCGTTGTTCGTGGCAACTTTATAATTTCAGCCAAAAAAGAAGGGGAATACGGTTTTTTCTGAAGAGCTTTTAATATCTCATTTTCACTTGCTGACAACCCGAGAATTTTGAGGTCTTTATTAGTAAACATGTTTCTATTCTATCAATTGACAAGATTATTGTCAATTGATTATGCAGAAAATACTTTAAATAAAGGGTTTTTCAAGAATATAGACAATATCTTGTTTTTCTTACATTATATCTTTATAATTCGAAAAGAAGTAAAAAATGTAAATTTAAAACTTAATAATTAAATTATGGAAACAGAACAACACTTAAGTACAAATGCCATACATGAGGCATTAAACGATCGTATTCAAAACATTTTAGAAAGAATTGGGAAACGCATTTCGTCAAAATGCAAGGTCTCGTCATTCTATCATGGTTTTTGTTACGATACAGCACCATACAATTTGTATTTTCATTTACACTCTACTACCTCTTATCCTTGGTATAAAAAACTTCTTGAGATTGACTGTGATAAAGAGCATTTGCTTGTATCCATAGAAAAAGTCAGAGGTAAAATTCACAATCGCTCAGGTGAGGTACTGGCATGTATTGTGATGAAGAAAGAGTTTCTGGAAATTGTAAAAAAAGAGATAAATAGAGAAGAAGCTTTTTTCAAGAAATACCGTTTTGCATTCAGGTTAGTATTAAACGATAAAACGGTGGCAGTAACATGATAATTAATTTTTTGCCGTGCAACTACGTTGCACGGCTTTTTATTATAAACAATCATGCTAGTAAACAAAATCCTTTCCTCCCGAAAAAATAGTTTTGCTTTG
>MFUQ01000008.1:23818-25488 GCA_001785725.1 Candidatus Nomurabacteria bacterium RIFCSPLOWO2_01_FULL_36_10b | reverse complement strand
GTACTTTGCATTGTCTTCAATTCATTTGCTAAATATGTTGCGGTCTCTGATTTTATTGATTGGTCAGTTTTCTTTATCTTCTCTTCTGCTGCTTTTTTGTCTTTCCCAGAAACCCACATCTGATATGTATCACTATCTTTAGCTTTGTCTCTCATTGCTTTCTTTTGATTATCAATATCAGCTTTAATTTGTGCTTCTTTACGGGTGCCTCTACCAGCACGAAGCTCTCTTGCTTCTTTATTAAAAGCTTTTAATATATCTTTGTCATCACCAAATTCTGTTCTATTACTTCCGTCTGGATATGCTCCTGTAACTGGACTATTATCAAAGAATGACCCGTCTTCTAGTGACTCTTTTTCTTTTTCATATTCATCTCTTTTTAATCTTGTACTAAGCTCTCTATCTCTAACTTTGTCTCTTTGATCCTTTAGAGCATCAGTATTATGTCTTACTGGCGCTGGTGTCCCAGCAGGTATTGTTCCAGCAGCTATTCCAGCAGCATGGGTGGTAGCCATAGCAGCGTTATCATTTATCATCTGTTCAAGTTTCTTGCGTTCTTCTTTGAGTCCATTACTTGCGTCTTTAATTTCAGAAGCAGTGTCATCAACTTTTTGTTGTTTTTCTTCTTTCTTTTTCTTATAATCATCTGTATCTTTAATACGCTCCATTTCTGCTTCAACAAGCATTTTTTCTTGTTCTTCTTTTTCTTTCTTTTTACGAAGTCCGTGTGTTCGGAATTTTACCTCTTCTTCCGTCATATCTCGTTGACGTTTTGTGCGTTCTTCCTCACGCGCGTCAGCAGACATTTTGTTTAACATTGTCTTATCAAGATTTGAAATTCCAACACCAGCTGTTGCTAGAGAGCCAATACTTTGCCCCATAACATTGATATTACGCATGTCCCATGTGCCCTTACGCATACCTGAACCGCCACGTACTCCTAATTTGCCAGCTCTTTTCATCATACCCCCACCTAATTTATTGAAGAATCCACCCTTACCAACCATTGCCCCACCTTTTGCAGACGCTGCCGCCCCTAATCTGCCTAGCCCTCTGCCAGCGATGCCACCAGCCGCAACACCCACAAGAGCCGCGCCGCCAAGAGCCGCGCCAGCGACAACACCAATGCCTTTTTTGACCATTGATGTAACATCTTGAGCAATAGTGCCAGCCATACTTTCCGCCGCGCTTTTAGCAACTTTCAAAAATACAAGTATAAATACAAGCGGGATAGCAACATTTAACCATGTACCAATACTTGATACTTCCATTACACCAAGCGAGCGATTAATTGTCTGTTCCGAGCCAACTTTTAGGAAAAGCGCGGCGAGATAAAAGAAGAACATGAATATAGGGAGCATAAATGCATTGCCAAGTAAGTCGTTAAACCACGTAGAAAATCCTATATATTTTCTTGATTTCAATTCTGGAATGCCGTACGACGCAAGAGCGATTGGCGACATAACCATACCAAACATTAGACCAATTGTACGACCAATAAATAGCAGAGCAACTGAAAGGAATACACCGATAAGCGTAATATTTATCAGTCCTAAGAAAAGATGCGCTGTAAAAAATTGCATTTTATAAGCATCATCAGTATTAGCATACATATCTGCCTGATAGAGAATTTTTTGCGGACTAATTTTCTTCATAATAACAACAGAAAA
>MFUQ01000008.1:0-23811 GCA_001785725.1 Candidatus Nomurabacteria bacterium RIFCSPLOWO2_01_FULL_36_10b | reverse complement strand
ATGTCTTCCTGCGCTGTAACTTGAACATTTGGATCTCCATGGAGATTCTCAACTGTAATTTCATTATAGAAAACACGCGCTAGAATATGTGATGCGTCTATGACAATTTTTGTAAAGAAAAGACTAAAATTAATAAGAACTGCGGCTATAATAACACTGATAACAATTTTACGTCCTCCCCCCCCACCAATACCGAACATAATTTTTACAGCGGCATAAATTAGCGCTACAACAAGGATTATATTTGACAGGTCGCGAATTATTCCCCAACCAACGTCAATAAAAGCAACACTTGAATATGTTGTTGATTGCATTGTGAACCAAAGAAAAAAGTCAAAAACTGCTCCAGATAATCTAACGAGAATAGCTGATAGATTATAGAAAATAATTTGAACAAATAAAACTCCGATATCACATGATGTAAAACCAACAAACCACCCCGCACTTTCAGTACATGGGGATGGCGCTGGCTCTTCTGAATTAGGATCTATGCTTTGTGTTGGTGTACCAGCAGCAGATACATTACGTGTGTCTATGCCTAAAGTAATACTTGCTCTATACCCATCATTAATTTTTAACTGCGCACGAGAAGAAAGAGAAAGCGACACAGGCGCAAGTGTTATCACAAGAAGGATTATTCCAACTATCGCTTTGTATAGAGGTGGTGGGAGTTTCATATATCAAATAAATAGTATACTAGAATACACCGACCTTAGGACGATACTCATTAATAGCGGAATGATAAAATGACTTGCAACTTATTTTTATGAATTTATCAGATTCATTTTCTAAATCCCCAACACCCGAAACAGGATATTTTACTCTATGGAATACAGCCTTTACTGTATCATTAACGCCATCAATGTATAACTCATAATCTGAGAGTTTTATATAAATTGGTTTATGCTTGCTATAACGAATATCCTTCATTTCCCCTCTAGAAAATTGTATCAAGCCGTCCTCGCTTTTAGCTGGGACACCAAATACAATTCCTGCTGGACTATCAAATTTTAACGAAACAAGATTCGTTTGTGAACCAATAAATGGCGGCCATTTACTGACAATCTCAGAGTGAACACGTGAACGCTGATCAACATTAAGCCCACCACTATATCCAAATGTAACTGCTTCTAGAGGACAATATAGTAAACTCATTTTATCAGCCAACCTAAGTATGTGATATTCTGGCCTACTCACCTCTGTAAGACATGACTGATGTTCATTTTTTAAGTTCTTTTCACTAGCAAGTACTAATTGCAACCTAGCATGTTCTTCAATGAGAGCAGATTCCGGCGGTATTTCTCCTGTCTGTTCTAATTGAACTAATTGAAGAGCTATATTGTTTTGATTCTCTATACTTGGATTTGCTTTGTATTGTCTTTCTATTTCAAGAAGTCGGGCTTGAGCATTATATAGTTTTCTTAATGTGCGCTCTACTTCAACTACTTGGTCATTAACATCATCAACGCTATCAACTGTATTCTTCATACGAGTAAAGAACCCTGGGTCATTTTCATTAGGACCAGCCGTTTGCATTCTATTCTTAATATTTTGGTTCATATAAGACACTATTGTCTCATACATCATTAATGTATTCGCCGCCTTTTGTTTATTTTTATCGGCCTTGCGTTGGTATTTACCAGTCGCTCTAATATACGGACTAAAAAGACGTTGCTCGTATCCTCTATCTGGGCCAAGCAAACATTGCCTGTCTATATTCATTGCTACAATTGGCATACGATATAACGCATTTCGTTCCTCAACCAATAAAGCAATCATAAGTGATACACGATCAATCATGCCTAAATTATAATATTCTGATGGTGGTATATCTCCAAAAGTATTTAAGAAGTTTTCACCTAAAAGAAGAGTCCTCACTTCAACTTTAATTGGTTGAGTACCACTAAATAATGACGGCATTTCATCTGGTGACGATGGATATGGTGATACAAGTATGGGCATTTCTTCTGGTGATGCTGGTTGTGGTGATGGAGGACTTGGTTGAAAAATGTCCGGTGTACTATCACCAGAAAAATCTTGTGTATCCCAAGAATCGTCTGACAATTCTGGCACTTGTGGTAATTGCATTATTTGTGGAGTTATTGGTACAGGAGACGGGGTTGGCGCATCAGCAATTCTGTTATTATTACTTGTATCATCAATATCATCTTGTATTGTGTTTGTTTGTGTTTGAGTGGTTTGATTGTAATCTTGCGTTGTAGTATTAGAAGATATTACTGGTAATATGGGTTTAATCGCTGGTTGTGATGATAATTCACTAGGTAATGATACATCTGCATCATCTTGTTTACGCGAAGGCATAATCATCAATAATATGATGATGATTATGATAGCTATGATACCTATTATGATTAATATTTTCTTTATATTCATATATCTATTTTCGCAGTTTTATCCCTAACTTTGCAGCTGCACTTCTTAAAAACTCATCTAATATCGGTCCCTCTTCAACAAACTCATCAGTATCAAGCCCGCCCTCACCTTCTACGATCATTGTACCATCTTCATCAATAGTAATTGAGGGGTCAATATCTTCATCCTCACTTTCGTATACTGGAGGACCTATGAGAGAGCCAACAAGTGAAATAAGTTCTTCTGTTGTTAGACCAGATAGAGAAAGTGGTGGTTTTCTTTTTCCATAAAGCATTTGCTCAATATCAACAACTCTTGGTGTATTAGCCCAATCATAATCTGGGTCTTCAGATGAGCCACCAGCAGAAGGGTCCTCTGAACTAACTATATTATAGAATGCATCTCTATCGGCATTTTCATCTTCTTCTGTGTCCTTGTCTGTTAATGCCCTTAAACCAGCATTAATCGCTTGAGTCGCAAGTTCTGCAAATACAATTGATGATAAATCTGTTATTGACTTAATTTGTTCAAGCTTACGTTGTGAAACACCCAATGACTGCGCTGTTGCGTCTTGTACAGATTTACCAGGAGTTATAATTTCATAATTATCACAGCTTGTTGCCTCACCAGAAGAAGAATTTGGTGACCTAGCTTGTTGTCCGGCAGCACAACCCTTTCTATCAACGGTCGTTCTCGGACCTGTGCTATCTGGGTTCTTTCGTGTATTCGGACACCAATCATTTATATTTCCAACGCCATCTCCGTCGCTATCAAGATTATCATCTGAACTATCCAGACATTTTCGTTGTCCAAGAAAACCACTGCCTTGTTCAAGTTCTTTAACAAGTTTTCCTTTTTGGTCACCTAATTCCTCTTCTATATCATCAATAATCTTTTGCTTTGCTTTAAAAATGGCGTTGTATGGATTGTTTACTCCTTGGCCAATTGCTAGATAGCCACCCCAACTGAATTCATCGCCACTTGCAAATGATTTCCAATTTTTACCAACAACTTTATCAAGCGTAAAATCAGTTATGTCTTCTTTCCTATTAACAAATAAGCTGTTTTTTTGGCCAAGAACCCAAAGCACATCACGATTATACCCTGTCTCTATGTCACCTTTAAGTTGTTTAGCCACTTCTGTAGCTTTCTGATACTGAATATTTGTAAATGTCTGGTTTGGATTACTTAGATAAAGTGGGTTGCCCTTAAAACCAGAATTCACCCAATTTAGCGTGCTTTTTATAAGTTTATTTAAAAGAATATTAGCTGTTGTTACAGCAATACGGTCAAGAATAAATTCTTTTACTGTTGTTTTAGTACTATTAATTTCTTGATGTGTTGATGAAGATGTTGTTTTTAAGTTAGTAATAAGATTCGGCATTAGAATTGATGAATCCCCAGCCAATTCAGCATATGTTTTATGTATAGACAAACCACCGATGCTATACACAATTATAATAAGCGCAAAAAGTAATAGAATTATTCCTCTTATTACATTTGAATTCTTGCGTGGGGATTGTTGAGTAGAATTTACCATATATCACTATTTTATCTATTCTTCACATTATACTACATTATTTTAACATCATATAAATTAAAAATTTCATTGGATAAAATTAGCATAAAAATTCTGATATGCTATATCAATCTCATCTAGTGTCTGTTCTATTTGCTGTGTAGCGGCCATAGCCATAATTGGGTCCGTTTGTGTATTTACAAATGCTCCGATTATACCAGTATAATGACGCATAGCGTTTACAAGAGCAATATGAGCATCTCTAATATCTGAAGGAACCGATATTTGTTCAAGTTCGCGCGTAAATGATTGGTATTTTTGGTAGACAGAAATAGATGATTCTGACGGTGACTCATGTGTTGAAGAATTTAAAACAAGAATAAGATCTTCCTCATTAAATGGATATCTTTTTAGAATAACTAGCATTTCATTAATGTATCGCACAATATTATCACTTGTATTATTGATTAATTTAATTTGCGCGAAATCAAATGGCTGGTAAAGCTGGATTGATTGCACACTATCTGAAATTTGTTGTTTCACTAAATCAGCATTGTCATTAAGAATGCCCTGTTGGTCTAGAACTGATACTGTAGTAAAAAGGTCTCTAGCAAAAATATCTGTATTTGTTAATGTTTCTTCTGAAATTTGAGAGTCACTGGATTCTAGATTGACATTTCCAGATTGCATGCGAGAACGTTCAGCATTTACTTGCGCAAGGTCAGAAATTCCGTTTCCATCTGTGTCAGCGTTGTTCGGGTCCGTTTCCCACAAACTTTCTTCCCAATCTTTAAGACCATCTTTGTCCACATCCTTTTGACTAAACTCTTGAAAATTGTCGGATGTGTCTTTACTTATAATTAGTTGTTGCCTTGGCATTTCCTCAACAACAGCTTTATTATTTATAATACCTTGACGACTAAGAAATTGAACAAGAACAAGCGCAACTACACCAACAACAGCAATACCTAATATCGCTAAAAAGAAATTCTTGCTAGGAAGAAATTGAGACAATGACATATTGTATATTATACAACATGTTGCGATTCTATAGCGAGAGCTATCCACATATCACATGATAACTCTTCCGCGCGCGACATTTCTGATATTCCTAGTTTTGAAAAAATATTCATCCATGCAACGTGCGGGAATTTTAACTCTAAATTACTTAATAATTTTTTACGTTTATGAGCAAATCCTTCTTTTACTATAGCAAAAAAATGTTCCTCATTACATTTCTTGAAATTATTTCTAGAAATATTATCAATGCGAAGAATCGCAGAATCAACTTTCGGTTCTGGAGAAAAATATCGCGCTGGAATTTTACCAAATGAATGCGGGATACCATATGCTTGAACACTAATCGCAAGTATACTTCCCTTCCCGCCACGCATCATTATTCTATCAGCTACTTCTTTCTGTATAACAAGCGTCATTGATGTCGGTTGGTATTGTGAAGAAAGAAACTTCTCTAGAATTGCGCCGGTAATATAATATGGAATGTTTGCAACAACGCGATATGGCATATCATAATTTTTTAATACTGTTTCATCAAAGTTTAAAATATTATCCTCAACGAGGTTGAGGATATTTGACGCGCATGCGTCATAAAATTTATGACGCAAAAAAGCAATTAGGTCTTTATCTGTTTCTACAGCAATAACTTTACTACCAAATACAAGCAGTTTTTCTGTGAGAGCGCCTTTCCCAGGGCCAATCTCCAATGTTATTTCATCTGCGGTAATGTCTGCAACATCAATAATCTTTCTAATGTAAGAATGTTGTTTTAAAAAATGTTGTCCAAGTGATTTCTTTGCCATATATTAATAATTTACTTTATTATTATAGTATTTAAATACTTCACGTGCGACAACGTCGCACGCAATATATTATTAAATACTACCACTCAAGATAATGCGTTGTATGTTTTGTGTCGTCATTTTCTAAAGAAATGGGGTTTTCTGCGCTTCCCCATACAACCTCATCAGAAGGTATATCAGAAAGGAACTCCGATGGCATTTGAAAGGTAGCACGACCATATATTGTGCGTGTCTGAGAATATGAAAGGTGTAATTGCTCTTTTGCTCTTGTTATAGCAACATACATAAGTCGTCTTTCTTCTTCTGGGTCGCGATTTTTATCTATATCTTCTATATCGCTTGGGAAAAGCCCTTGTTCTAGCCCAGTAATAAAAACATATTCAAATTCAAGACCTTTTGCTGAATGTATTGTCATTAATGCGGTTGCTTGTTTATTTTTATTATCATCTTGCAATGTGTCCTGGTCAGACATAAGAGCAATTTGTTCTAGTATGAAATTTATGCAATCTGAAGGTGGCATTAGTTCTCCATCTTCCGAATGTAAATCGTCAAAACGTGATGCGTATGAAACTAGTTCCTTAATATTAGCTAATCTCTCACGGTCGTCGGCGCTTCCAGACATGAGGTCATTGTAAATCCCAGATTTTTGTATTACATATGCCATTGTTTCTGATGATATATGTTCTTGCGCGTATTTTTTAATAGAATCCAATATCTCAATGAAAAAATTATATGATGCGCGTGCTTTTGCTGGCATATCATTCACACGTTCTGCCATAACAAGGGCTATCGCAACCTTTCCTAGTCCTCTACGCGGATAATTGATAATACGGCTCATATCTGTCATGTTGTTTCTTTGTAATGCTAATCGTAAATATGATAGAACATCTTTTACTTCCTTACGGTCAAAAAATCTTGTACCAACAACACGATACGGTATATTTGCGTATAAACACGCTTCTTCTATAACTCGCGATTGAAAATTTGTTCTAAAAAGAATGGCGATTTCACTTGGGGGCACGCCATCTTCACCAATTAATTTCTTAATTATTCCAACGATCCATCCAGCTTCATCTGTTTCATTCAATGCTTGATATGCCATAACCGGATTTCCTTGTTCACGTGTCGCAGTAAGTACTTTATCAAATCTAATATTATTTTTTTCTATAATACATTGTGCCACAGTTAGAATAGAATTTGTTGAACGATAGTTTTTCTCTAGAATTATGACATAAGCGCGTGGAAAATCTTTTTCAAAATGAAGTATATTTCTCATTTCGGCGCCACGCCATGTATATATTGTCTGGTCGCTATCTCCAACAACGCATATGTTTTCCTCTGGTCCTATTAGGAGTCGCATTAAATCATATTGTAAAGTATTAGTGTCTTGATATTCGTCAATATGAATATATTTCCATAATTTTTGATATTTAATTCTAATGTCTTCATTATCATGAAGTAATTTATAAGCGCGAAAAAGAAGGTCGTCAAAATCTAACGCGTTTTCTTTTTCTTTTATTCTTTCATATTCAAGCCAAACCTGCGCGGTTAAAGACGCGAGTTCAGATACATTATTTTGTTCATTAAATTGTTCAGCTGTTGTATTCTTTCCTTTTGCATGTGAAATCATTCCTAAAATACGACGTGGCTCCCATTCTTTAACATCAATACTGCAAATTTTCATCGCACGCTTTAGTATACTTATTGAATCGTCGCGATCTAAAATAGTAAAAGATTTTGGCAATCCAATTAAATTATAATGCTCTCGTAATAAAAAAACACCAAGCGAATGAAACGTGCGTATCATTGGAAATGAATTATATCTTTTTTTATTACGTCGCTCTGCGACGTAACTAGATGACAAAATATCTCCATATGGTTCTAACAATTTAACAACACGCTCGCGCATTTCCGTCGTGGCTTTATTTGTAAATGTAACTGCCAAAATATTTTCTGGAGAAACTCCACTTTTTATCAAATGCAAAATACGATATGTAATTGTCTTTGTTTTACCAGTTCCAGCCCCCGCAAGCACCAATAATGGTCCTTCTGTATGAAGAACCGCTTCGCGTTGCTTGTCGTTCAGTGTCGCAAGATAGTCGTGCATTGTGATACTGTAACATATTTTATCATTTCTCTATTTGTTTTTTCCCAGAAAGCATATCATCTCGCAGACGTTCAATTTCTATAGCAAGAATTTCACTTAAGTTTGGATAATGTTCTTCTAATTTTTCAAGAAGATCTGGCGATGCTTCTTTTTCAACTAATTGAGAAAGAAAATGAATATCTTCCGGCGTTCCTGACTCCATAAGTGTCAGCAAAAGATTCTGAATAATAATACCACTCATTATTCCAACCATATGGTCACGGTCTTCATTGGGCATGTCGCCTATATCAAAATATTGCGCTACATTCTGCATCATTTCTGTGACACTTCTTTCTTCCGCTTTATTAAGAGGTTGCTGATTATTATTATTATTATTTGAATTTTGTATATATGGTGATGGTATCATAGAAAAAATTATATATTATGACGATGAAGCGTGTAATATAAGTTCCACACTACTTGTGATTATACGATTAATAAAATCAATGATTGATTCTCCTTGCTCTGGGACTAATCCAACAACACTATTTATTTGTACAGTAATGTCACGAATTCGTGTATATGGTTCATAAAGTTCTGCTGATAAAAATTCTTTTGCATCGCCAACGTAAGAATCCCCATTTTGTGTTGGTGCGAGAGATGCAAGTTGAAGATATGTTTCTGTTGTGAAAGGAGCATCTGTCTGCAATGCCCACTGAAAAAGTTTAGTCCTTAAAGCCATAACAGGATCCGGTTGTGTAGCAATATATTGCGCTAATTCTTCATATTGTTGTGGTGTAAAGTTAGACATAAAATATAATAAAGATTATTTAGAAAATCCTCCGAATAGTGTACTCAAAAGAATATCCAGAATTCCCTGTCTACGAACAACATTTGGACTTGCTTCAAATTGGAATGGCCCGCCATGTGTTCCTCCAACGCCAGCTGACATACCTTGGCCAGATGTTATTGGAGCATTCACATTCAATTGAGTTCCAGTACGACCATGGCTAACGCCCCAAGGCGTTGGACCCTGCGTTGCTGTTTCTCCCATGCTACCTTCACGCCATGCGCGTTGTGGCGCAGGATGACGATGAACAAACTCTGCTTGACGCGTGTCATCTGTATCATATACGTCGTCAGACGGTGAATATATTTTATCTGGTGTTACTTGTGGTGTAGATAGAGGAATTTTAGTATTCGTAACAATTGTTTCTGGTGCTGGGTTTTGTATTAAAGGTGAATCTACCTCTGTTCCAGATGGATTGGTATACGCCACTTTTGTAACAACATCTTCGTGCGCGGTCTCTGATATATTTGTATTAGCATTTTCTGCTGGCACGAATATTGGTTTTTTGGGAGTAATTTCTTCTATCTCTATTTTCTCTGGGACTTTTTCTTGAATTTTTATTTCTTGCTCTGGTTGAATTTCTTCAATAGGAGGGGCAATATCTCCATCAAAACGATCGGTGTTCAACATTGGGCCTTTAAAATGAACAGCTTCTCCTGTAGCGCCAGTCAGTTGATTACCATTACTATCGGTTAGAATTTCCATTTGGCCACTCTTCGCTTGATAATACAATTCGCCTTTATCAGTAAAACCAAAATTATCTCCAGGATGAATTATGGCGCTTTCTTTATATGAATAATCTGTAGGCGTTGTTGTAATTTGATTATCTACATCAAATTTTGCTTCATCATAATCAGAGAAGTGGAATTTTTCCGTCCAATAAAGTGATTTCTCATGCCCATGAGCCCATGATGGAAGACGCGCTTTATGTAACCAATCCTGATAGTCAGGATTCTTATCAAGATTATTAAACCATTCTGGCACATCATCTTGCGTTTGTAATCTTTCAATTACATGTGTAGCCCCTTCGCCACTTTTTACTGTTTCTACAATATTATGCGCCGTTACTGACTCTACTTGAGGAGGAGATACTGTCTGCGAAGTGGGTGCTTCAGTGCCTGAAGTACTTGCCTCTGGGGTTACTTTTGGAATAACCTCCGTCTGCGGAGCAGACGTAACTTCTGGGGCACGCACAACTTCTGGGGTTGGCGCCGTTTCTGGAACAGATGTGACTTCTGCTTCTGAACTTATTGATGTGGGTTCTGTCTGCGGAACAGGCACAGTTTCTGGTGTAGGAACTTCCTGCGTAGCAGGAATCGTAACATCTGCTTCTGGTGTTACTGGTGTATCTACTACTTCTTGAATAGGTATCACCTGTGAAGTGGGCGTGGTAACTTCTGCTTCTGACGTTATTGTATCTAGTGTCGGTATACGTGTTTCTTGCGTTATGTCCATTGCTGAAACTGGGTTTATCGTTGTATTAGCGGCAGATATGGATGAACCAGATTCTGCACCAGTTGCTGGGCCATGCGTTGGAATATCAAATACACTTGGTGGATTTTGAGTAGAAGTCATGTCAGTATGTTCTACTGCATAACTTGGTATATGTTTATCCGGCATTGTCGTATATTCACCAGACCATGGTTGTGTTGGAGCATTTGCAAATGATACAGGCGTCTCTGACATAATTCCATCATGTGGTGGAAGTGACGCTACAAATGTGTCATGCAATGCGCTTGCGGTTGCATGTGCGCCGATTCCAGATCCAACACCAGCAATAATACCGGCAGTTGTAGCGGCAATATTTTTTGCTGTTTTTAACTTTTGTTGGCGAGCCTCTTCTTCACGAATTTTTGCAAAAACACTTTCAGCTTTCGCATTACCACGAATTGTATCTGTTACTTTATTATCTATACGTTCTTGGGCCTTTTCTGCACTACTAACACCAAAATGTTCAAGTAATTTACGTATTCCCCATCGCGCACCAATTCCAGATGTTATACCTAATGCTTTCGCGCCAAGTGCTATACCGCCGGCGGCGATACCACCAGAAGCCGCCACGGCTGTTACAGGAGCCATGCATAAAGTTCCAATAATAATATATTTTACTATCTTTGGGCGAGCAGTTACCCATTCTTTCGCTTTTGTTAATATATTAATAACTGATTCTTTATTGCGTTCTTGTAATTCTAAGGCGCGGGATTCTTGAATTGCCTTATTGTGTGTACGAACTGTTTCTAGTAATTCAAACTTGCCACTAAAACGTTGCAAGTATCTTTCTACACGCAAATTTACCATTGCATGTTGGTCTGGAGAATCTTTGAAACTTTTTTCATAAAACTCTGTGCCATACTTTTCTGGGTCACTATATTCTTTTTCAGAATATTCCATGAAACGAGCGCGGGCGCGGGCAATAATTTGTTCACGGGCTTGAGCCAAACTTTCTTCATATTTTTTACGCGCTTCCGCGACTTCTGGTTTCTCTGCAATAATATCTTCCCAATGCTTCCCACCAAATAATTTCATGACGCCAGAACTTCGAAACTTATCAAAGAGAATTGAAGCCATATTTTGATTACGGATAGTATTAGCCAAAACTTTTTCATATGCGATACGATTTTGTTCAAATGTTGTTTCAATGTCAGAGTACATCTTTTCTGCTTCTACTATCTTTGCTTCAGCACGAGCATATGTTTCTGGAGTCATTCCTGGGACTATTGGTTCTTCCTTTTTATTTTCATTTTCGCTTTTATTCTGATTTTGAGTGATTTTCTCTACTTTCAAATGTGGCTCTCCATTAATATATTCCATTGATACACTTACTTTTTCTTTATCAAGTTTATCTTGTATCAGAGAAGCAAGATGTCTGGCATTCCATTCGTCTGCACCATTTAATAATATAGCAAACGGTGATTCCTCAACATCCAAATGTGGTATTATTGAATTTGTTACAATATCACTTACATATTGGTCAGTGAAAACTTCCTTTTGTTGCCCTTGTTTTTGCTCTTGTTTTTGCTCTTGTTCTAATTTCGTCTGCACTTCATTTTCTTCTTTTGTTGGATATAATACTTTATCTGTATTATTTTCTTCCCCATTTGAAAGAGTTATTGATGCAATCCATTCTTGTTTTTGCCCACTTCCTTGTTCAAGTTTAATCTTTAATGCATCTGGGCCATATCCATATTTTTCATTTCCAACCATGTTTATGTATTTTGTTATAAGAGGAAGTTGGTCTGGATTATGTATGCTAATATAACCATTCCCAACTGCTTTTAGAGTTCTTAGTGATTGATCTATAGCACCTCTCAATTCAAATGGGATGGACTGGATTTCTTGTTGAGATAATTTTTGAGCTTTTTCTGATTCTTGTGTTATTGGAGCAACGAATCCCGTCTTAGGAGTGAGTACTGTCTGCATAGCAGGCGTTGTCGTCTGCAAAACAGGATTTATCTGCGAAGCAGGTGCTATCTTTTTATGAGCTGGCTTATTAATATTTGTAGTTTTTATATTTTGCCCTTCTTCTTCAATATATTCATTCGGACTTTGAAAAAATTCTTTAAAATACGCGGTCTCATCTTGGTCTTTTAGCCCATCACTAATAATTTTTACAGCATCGTGATAATCTTTCGCGGGTTCTTCATATATTGAGCGGATAAATTTTGTAACTAAAATTTTATCTCCGATACCAAGTTCACTATCTGAAGTAATTTCTCCTGATTTAATTTTTGTGATTAATTTATCCAAATTAACTATTTGACGTGGGTACCAATAATCTTGTGTTGGGTCAAATTGAGGAATAATTATCTTTTTGCCCTGCGTTGCCTCGTCTGTTTTTTGAACATCTTTTATTTCTTTTTGTATTTCATTCTCTGGAGCTTCTTTTTCTTTTTGAATTTTAGTTTCTGGAATTATTTCTTGTGCTGGTTGTATATCTTCTTCTAAATAAAGATTTGCTAATACAGTTCCATAATTCTTTTTATTTATTAAATATTCTTCTTGAATTCCAGCAACAATATCTTGCACATCATCAAATCTCTTTCCAAAAAGAGATCTAGAAAATTCATTTAATAGTTCTTTAGTATTCTTGTCTGTTATTTTTATTTTATCGGCGCGTCCTCTTGTAATAATCTGTAAAGTACTTTTGAGTTCATTAATTTTTTTAGACGTCCAGAATTTTTCTTTTTTCTTTTCTTTTTCTTCTTTTGGTATGACATTTTCTGGCATTATTGGTGCCACGTTTTCAGCAGATGATACAAGAGTTACTGGCTCTTTGCTTAATTCCTCTTCCACAATAATAGGTAAATCTGGCGGTAATGGCGGTGGTGGAATGCCGACATCACTCTTTTTATTATCTGGTGACATATATTTCAGTATACACTATATTTAATAATATGAGAATTAAAGAAAGAATCCGGGTCTAGATCTTGACGCTTAAGAGCATCTTTTAACTCATTAAGCGTAACTGAAAAGCGATTCCCTGTTTTTTTACCTTCAAAAAAGAATGAGACATCATGTTGCAGACCTTCTCTAATTTCTATAAGAGAATACGTGTCATGTTCGCTTGTAATTGTCATACCTGGGTGAATTTCAATATCATTCACAGCTATTTTTTTAAGTGTATTATATTTTGAGATATTATTATCATACACATTGGTAACTATTTTTTTTGATTGAACATTATTCGGTGTTTTGATATCAAATGCTGACATGGCTTCATATGATTCAGCCGGGCGAAAAATATTTGCACGCACTGTATTTTCTTTTTCTTGCACCTCTTCTGTTTCTTCTGTTTCTTGTATCTCTTGTACTTTTTGTGCTTCATTCTTTATCTCTTCATCAGAAATAATACTTGTTTGTGAAACTTCTGGTTGATTTTTGTATTTTGAAGAGATTGCACGTAATGTTGCAATGTGGTCTGCGCGATTTTCAACATATGCAGGATATCTTTTCTGAAGAGAATCAAATTGTCTCTCGGCAGACGCAATTAAACTACTATCATTGGATGAGTATGCTTTGTTCATATATATCTCAAGTCGTTGAAACATATTAGTCGCATGTTCCATTTCTTTCTCAAGAGTAATCTTTTCCATTTTTTCTTTTTTTATATCTTCATCTGGCGGTACATCATATGTTTTTATAATTGCTGGTACTTCAAACTCAACTTTTGGTTTTTTATTAACTTCTTTTTTTGCAATAACATCCGCAAGTAATTTTTTATTTTCTTCGGAACGTTTTACAAACATAGACCCAGCGTTAGGAACAACTGGCAATGCTTTGCTATTTTGTAGTGAAGGCGGGGGAGGGGGCGGTGGCAACGAAACAGAGATATTACTTTCGTTCTGTATATTAGATATAATCTCATCTTTTATTTCTTCTGGTATTGAAAGGTTGACTATTATATCACGAGCTGTTGCAATATTGTTCTGTCCAACCAAAGAACTAGCTAATTTAAGTGCATGTTCTTCAATACTGCCTGGTACAAAAATACTTGTATTTTCAGAACATATACGCTGTATTACGTCTTGAGAATGAGATGACATATAAATAGTATATCAAATTTCTTTTCCATATAATATACACAGAGCGCCTTGACCTTATTATATGTAATGGTAACCTGTAAAAGACAGCTAATGATTGATTGTGTGATATTGATGGCATCTGAACTTCCGTAAAAAAGTATTTGTAGATACATTATATATGTATTTGCGAATATCTATGTTTGGCTTATTACTCCCAACTATAATGATTCAGCGGAGCCTTCTGGGATTTATTCTCCGGCCACGAATCAAAAACAACTAAAAATACAACGTATCCTTATTGGATCATGCATAATAGCGCTTAGTAGCGTATTAGCTTTTCCTTATATCTTAATGTCAGCTATGTGGAATAATATTGTGTCTGGTTCGGCGCTTGAACAAACAACAGTAGATAGTTTTGACGCTCCAATGACTATTTTAACGGAGCCAGAACAACCATTTTCTGATTTTGGAAATGACATTATTATTAATACTGACAGTGATGATACACTTATTGCTATAACCGGTCCTCAGGGGACATTAGCTGATATAGCAGATGATATTAACAAAGTAACAATTGATGACCAAACTATTTATATCGTACGTGAAGGAGATACTATTGGAAGCATAGCGTCTCTTTTTGATTTAAAAGTTGATACTATTCGTAATGCTAATAATTTGGGCTCAAAAAGTATATCGGTTGGGCAAAAACTTATAATCCCTCCTGGCGATGGCATCCTATATACTGTTCAAAAGGGCGACTCTTTAAGATCTATTGCAAAGAAGTTCTCTGTAGAAAGCCAAGATATAATGGATTTCAATTATATTCTAGACGCTAGTTCTATTGTTATTGGCCAAAAAATATTTATACCTGGAGGCAAAACGCTCCCAGTTATAATTTCAAAGAAACATGGCCGTAAATCATCTGGTGGGGCAACCATAAATTTTAGTGGGTCATTTGTACGTCCTGCTAATGGCACCACCACAAGTCAATTCGGTATAAGACGTGGAGAAATGCATGAGGGCCTAGATTTCAGCGCTCATATTGGCACACCAATATATGCATCAGAAAGTGGAATAATCCAAGCGCGATATGGATACAATGGCGGATATGGTAATCTAATTGTTATAAAGCATGGGCAGGGGGTTGAGACACGTTACGCTCACTTATCAAGTATTGCTGTTTCAACTGGTTCTCATGTGAATAAGGGAGATTTAATTGGTTATAGTGGTAATACTGGACGATCAACCGGCCCTCATTTACACTTTGAAATTCGCCAAAATGGTCGAGCTGTAAATCCGGCAAAATATCTTCCATAATATCTTAAATAATTTCAGCTTAAGCTAGAATTATTTTTTGAAGAATGTAAAATATTGTAGCCCCGCGAAGCGGTACACGCATGGTTGCTTTATGTATATCTATCTATTAGTATATTTGCTATATGTCACAAAAATATAAAGCATCAGTAAAAAACTTGGGCAATAGTGAAATTGAGATTATAGGAAGTATAACGTGGGAAGATTTTTCACCACGACGAGCTGAAGCAATTGAACATATTGGATCCAAAATGGAATTTGATGGTTTTCGTAAAGGAAAAGCGCCAGAAAATCTTATAATACAAAATGTCGGAGAAATGGGGGTACTAGAGCATATGGCAGAACATGCAATAATGGATATTTATCCTTCTATAATAACCGAACACAAACTTGATCCAATTGGACGCCCTGAAATTAAAATCACTAAGATCGGTTCTGGGTCACAATTAGAATTTACAATCACAACAGCGATAATGCCTGGAATAAAATTGCCTAATTATAAGAAGATTGCTCATGATGTCGCCACCAAAAAGGAATATACGGATAACATAATTATAACTGATGAAGAAATAAAAAGCGCAATTATACAATTACGTAAAATGCGTTTCCAACAATCTCTCGTTAATAAATCTTCATCACTAAAGAATGAAAAAGATTCCGATATTACAATTCCAGAAATTTCTGATATAAAAGATGAGGATGTGCCAGAACTTACTGATGAAGATGTAAAAGAATATGGTAAGTTTGAAAATCTTTCTGATTTTACAGAGAAATTGAAAGAAAATATGCGACAAGAAAAAATACAACGTATGAAAGAAAAAAAACGTATTGAGATCATTGAATCTATTATTAAAGAAACCGCAATAGAAACTCCTAAGATTTTAATTGATTATGAATTGGATCGTATGATGGCACAAATGGAGCATGATATTACTATAAGTGGCAATACATTTGATGACTACGTGAAGCAAATTAAGAAAACACGAGAAGAACTCCGTACAGAATTTACTCCTGATGCTAAAAAACATGCTAATTTGCAATTAATAATAACCGCTATATCTTCTGAGGAAAAATTAAAGATAAATGAGATAAAATTTAAAGATGAAATGGAGAATATAAAAAAGTTGTATTCAGAGCATAAAGATTTTGACGAGAACCGCGCCGCGGTGTATATTAAATCCATACTCCAGAATCAAGCTGTATTTGAATTTCTGGAACAACAGTAATCCACCTCTGTCATGCCCCGTCTGACGGGGCATGACATCTCCCCCAGAAAGGGGGAGAAATGATGGTAAATTATTATTATATTATGGCGAAGCCATAAATTAATCAGTTATATATGCTTATACCAACAGTTATAGAAAAATCAGATTTAGGTGAACGCGCTTATGATATATATTCACGTCTTTTGAAAGATCGTATAGTTTTTCTTGGAAGTGAAATTGATGACCATGTCGCAAATATAGTCATAGCGCAACTTTTACACCTAGAACAAGAAGACCCAAAGAAAGATATATATTTATATATCAATTCTCCTGGCGGTTCTGCATCAGCCACACTAGCAATGATTGATACCATGAATCATATAAAGCCAGATGTCGCAACAATATGTGTTGGCTCGGCAGCATCTGGTGGTGCATGGACACTTTCTGCAGGAGCAAAAGGTAAGCGTTACATTCTCCCTAATGCAGAGGTTATGATTCACCAACCACTTGGCGGAGCCGAGGGGCAAGCGTCTGATATGGAAATTCGCATTAAACACATGTTACGCTTAAAGAAGCGTCTTATTGATATAATGGCAAAAAATACAGGACAAAATACTAAGAAAATAGAGCAAGACATTGACCGTGATTTTTGGATGACAGCAGAAGAAGCAGTAGCTTATGGAATTGTAGATGAAATAGTAAAACCAAAGAAAAAATAGGATAAATACTAAATACCGCGTTTAACGCGGTATTTAGTATTTGCACTTTTCCCCATCTAGCGCATACTACAATGCTCTGGTATAGTGCAAAAAGGATAGTTTCCTAATTCTAAATTGAACGATTGACTGGCCCTATCCACCATTATTTACTTAGTTTCGGGAATAAAAATATGAATGGTATTCTGAATATCCTTATCCTCCTTGTTGGTGTCGGAGTCGGTTTTGCTATGCGAATGATGTACATACAGGCGAAGAAAAAATCGCTTGATTTAGATATCAAAAAAATTGAGCTTGATGCGCGGGAACAAGCCCAAGACATTATCGCAAAAGCAGACGAATATGCTCAAGAAACTCGTGTGGAATTAAAAGCAAAAGAAGACCACCTAATAAAAAAGGAAACTATACTTGACCAAAGACAAACTGATATTGATAAGGAGAGAGAAAAATTACAAGAGCAACTTTCTGTATCTCAAGAATTAAAAAATTCCTTATCAAATGAAAAAGAAAGGTTACAAACAGAAATAGAACGTATCGCTCATTTATCAAGAGAAGACGCCCGTGAAGAATTATTGCATATTATAGAAAAAAATTATGAAGAAGATCTAATTGTACGTGTAAGAAAGATGGAACAATTTAATAAAGAACAGTTAGAAGAAAAAGCCAAAGAAATATTAGTTGATATTATGCAACGTCTCGCATCATCAGTAGCGCAAGAAGTAACAACAACAACAGTAACAATACCAAATGATGAAGTGAAAGGGAAAATTATAGGAAAAGAAGGGCGCAACATAAGGTCATTTGAGCGCGCCGCTGGAGTTGAGGTCGTAATTGATGATACGCCTGGGTCTGTTGTAATCTCTAGCTTTGATCCTATAAGACGCCAAATAGCGCGTGTTGCCTTGGAAAACCTTATTATTGATGGACGCATACAACCAGCAAAAATAGAGGAGTTCATAGAATCAGCAAAGAAAGACATACAAAAAATTATAAAAGAAAAAGGCGAATGGGCCGTTCACGAATTAGGAATATATAATCTTGACCCTCGTGTTATAGGTATATTAGGACGATTATGGTTCCGTACAAGTTATGGGCAAAATGTCCTTCAACATTCTGTTGAAATGGCGCGACTTGCTTCTATGTTAGCAGAAGAAGTTGGAGGAGATGTAATGATTGCAAAAGCTGGCGCACTTGTTCATGATATTGGAAAAGCGCTTGACCACGAAATACAAGGCACTCATCTAGAAATAGGAATAAGAATTCTAAGAAAGTTTGGAACTGATGAACGTATCATTGATGCAATGAAATCGCACCATGGAGATTACCCTCACGCATCTATTGAATCAGTAATCGTAACTACTGTTGATGCATTGTCCGGCGCACGACCGGGAGCGCGACGCGACACACTTGAAAATTATCTGAAGAGATTACAAGAGTTAGAAGAAATTGCAAAACGTTTCTCTGGCGTTGATAAAGTATACGCATTGTCTGCTGGACGTGAAATTAGAATATTTGTAATGCCAGAAGAAATAACTGATATAGGCGCTCATGACTTGGCTCGTGAAATTGCTCATACAATTGAAACAGAATTACGTTATCCTGGTGAAATAAAAGTAAATGTAATTAGAGAAAACAGAATTATAGAATACGCGCGGTAATATTATTCTTATTATTCCCCAAAAAGCACTATCTAGCTAAGCAAGATAGTGTAATTAAGTACTTTTCTCGTCTGAAAGACGAGAGTATAGAAAAAGTATGTAGTATAATAAATGCGACTTGTCAAGAGTGTATTTTGTAATAGTATTGTTTTATAATAGATATCGGACATTTCGCTTTTGAAATGGCATGATGAAGCGCCCTAACCTTAAGTGGTTAGACAAACTTCATGGGTTATTATTAGAATAGGCACTGTGGGGACGCTCTCTATAGTATAGACCGCAACTCACATACTGTTATTATGAAGAAAGCAGACCTCATTGAAATGATACACGGCATGCTTGGTGGTACGAAAGTACAAGCACAGCAAGTCGTTGAGGGAATTTTTGACGCTATTGCGTCAGAAATGACAAAAGGAGGAACAGTAGATATTGCTGGTTTTGGTAAGTTTGAGGGCAAAATGCGTCCTGCGCGTATGGCTCGCAACCCTCGTACAGGTCAAACTGTATCAGTTCCAGCTACGCGTGTACCAAAGTTCCGCGCCGGTAAGGGACTAAAGGATCAGGTTGGTAAGAAATAAAACTATTTCTTACTCACTAATACATAACGCCCGTACGGGCGTTATGTATTAACTGCGGGTATGGTTTAGTGGTAGAATGTCTGCCTTCCAAGCAGAAGACGGGAGTTCGATTCTCCCTACCCGCACAGTCAAGGCCGATGCGTCATACTCGGATCAGCATATAATCCTTATGGCACTTCTCTTTCATCCTACACAGAATAGTTTTATTTTTCAGCATCTTTTGTTAATTCTTCCACAAATCCGACAACCTTCTTTTTCAATTTGTATGTATTCCCATGACTCAAAAGTCCGAGATACGATTCTACGGTTTCTTTCTTCCCTTCTTTTATCTTAATAGTTCTCATCATTCTCTTTTTTGTTGTCGTACGTAATACGCGATGATTTGGAAAATGCACCCATCCCAAGAAATCAACCCCTGATCCCAGCGTTTTTATAAACACCTTATCCGGATGCAAAGACAATTTTAATTTCACTTCAAGAAACTCAGAGATTTTAGGAATCAGATCTTTCAAATAATTAGAATCTCTATGGAAGATAACAAAATCATCAGCATAGCGAATATAATATTTCACCTTAAGAACTCGTTTCATGAAATTATCAAATTCGTTCATATAGACATTTACGAGAAGCTGACTGGTAAGATTACCCAGTGGTAAGCCAACAACTATCCTGTCTGTCGTTGAAAAACTATCAATAATACCACCAAGAAGTTGCAACAGATTTTGATCCTTAATATGCCTTGCGAGTATATCTTTTAAGATAGTATGATCAATATTGGCAAAGAACTTTCTAATATCACATTTGAGAACCCAGCATCCACCAGTATCGTTTTTTGAAACAGTGTTCCCAAAATCAATAAACCGCTCCATGGCTTTATGCGTTCCTTTACCAATGCGACATGAATATGAATCATGAATAAATTGTCTATCAAAATATGGATAGAGTTCAGCGTGAACTAGATGATGTAATAAACGATCACGTACAGTGGCTTTATGAATATTCCTCGGTTTAGGATCAGAAATATTGAAGGCATGATATGTACCATGCCTGTACGTTCTATCCGTGAGATCACGATGTAAGTTACAGATATTATTCATGAGGCGATTTTGAAATGCCATGACGTCGGCGCGATTTTTCTTACCAGGTAGAAACTCCTGCCAGGCATGAAGCAAGCTTTCAATTGTTATGATATTGTTATACATATGAGTGAACATGTGAATAAAATGACCAAAAATTCTCCCCCCCCCAGAACACCTACAGTGCTCGTAAAGGCAAAGGAGTCCTATTCTCTATGGTTTAAATTGTTAGTAAATTTTCCAAAGACATATCGCCACAATCTTGGTGGAAGAGTTGATGGTTACTTTTTGGAACTATTGGAAAATATTTTCATCTCCCTCTATCTTTCAGGCGATCAGAAGGTTGGCCGTATTACTGTTTCAATATCAAAACTCGATGGCGTAAAATTCTTTCTCCAATTAGCTTGGGAAAACAGATGTTTGCCAAATGAGAAGTATGCAACTCTTTCAACACAACTCGATGAAATAGGAAAGATGCTTGGCGGATGGAGAAAAGGCCTTGAAACAAAAACTCCTCCCAAACGATAGAGAGGAGAAACCTTCATTTTCGGAACCACCATACGATGGAGGTTCTCGGCATTCCAGACGTTGTTGTTCTCGAACCGGTTCACGTTGACGTTCAAGCCGTCAGAGTTCACGTTCACGTTAGCAACGAAGAATTGTACGATATGCCATCTGTGGCACTGCCAATCCAAGCATGTTTCCATCAGGGATCGTGCTGTATTGTATGTGAGACGTCGAAGTCCCCCAGCATATCGCACCAACTGAATAGTTTTTTATTTTCAAAACGACCCTCACTCTTTTGCAAGCCGTGACCGGCAAAATTCTCGATGATGATTTTGAGCAATCGTGATCCCGCAGCCGTAACCGCGACATACCGCACCACTGCCTAACTATTTTATACGTAAATCAAAATCCCTTCAACCAAAGTGTCAAAGGGATTAAGAGAGAACAAAAGGTTCTAAGCGGTCAGTTGCGGAACCACCATACGATGGAGGAGCCCGGCATGCCAGACGTAGCTGCTCCCGAACCGGAGCACGCTGACGTGCAAGCCGCCAGAGCGCACGAACACGCGAGCAACGAAGAATTCTTCTCCAACCTTGAAAAGGAAGAAGGTGACATATCCGCCCTGACGGAGCCAGTTAGCATGTTGTTTGCAAAAGTTTTTAATCTGGGCTTGTGTCAGACACAACTTGTCCAGATCGGTCCCGAGGGAGCCGAACATTTGTGCAAAGGTTCTATCCTTTACCAGTTCGTGGACATCTACCGCCTGTTCTTTTGTGGCGATACCGGCTTTGTTGGTGCCCCATTTTTCGAAGTCACCATCAATACCTGATGGAAAAACATCCTTAGCATCAGCTAAGGTTTCAGTTCCATCACACGCATCAATGAGAATTGTTTGACCTTGGGATAGAATGTTCTCTTTAATGCCAAATTTGCCCTCTACAATTTTTTGGAGGGTAACCTTAACGAGTTCAGGATCAATTGGACATCCGCCCTTAAGACGGAGTTGGTGTTTGATTTCGAGCATCTGTCCATCGATGTCGTCACGTTGTTCGCCTGAGACAGTGAATTTTTTTTCTGCCATGACAAATTAAGTTTTAAATGTGGGTGTCTCTAATTTCATTAGTCAGAATATAGCTAGAGACTTACTACTTCTCGTTGAGAATTATATCACGGATATAACATAAAAGCAATAGCGCCGTATAGGTTCAATATCTAACTTCAAAAAATTGGCATTCGTTGGCATTCCAGATTCTTAAAAACGTACGTCTGATCTCCCCTTCTGCTGTCCTGTTTGTCCGTTTCTTAAATTATGACTGCTATGCGGAGGGGTTGAAATCCTTATTGAATTATCGTTGGGAAACCCTTACACTGTCTTACATTACTAGGTCCGAGACCTTGGTGGGGCACAATTCATAACATACCCTATACTTTTACACATAACTGTAGTACAGTATGTTTGACATAATTTCTCTTGGCGTACCCATTGCAAGTGACATCACGTGCGGAAAGGTTCTACAAAGAATAGTGTCAGTTTATTGGAAGTTATTTTCCGTATCGTTGCCACAGGCACATACGGATTACGTGTATGAAAATTTACGTTGGCAATTTGCCATATTCAGCACAAGATGCTGATTTAGAAGCAACGTTCGCGCCATTTGGCACAGTAACGTCTGCAACAGTTATGATGGAACGTGATAACCCATCTCGTTCTCGTGGATTCGGTTTCATTGAAATGGATGATGCCGGAGCACAAGCTGCTATTGAGCAGTTAAATGGTAAGGACTTGGATGGACGCGCTCTCGTTGTTAACGAGGCCCGCCCCATGACTGAGCGCCCACCTCGCACCGGAGGATTCCGTGGAGGTAATAGTGGTGGCGGTCGTGGTGGTTATAGTAATGATCGTGGAGGATACGGTGGTGGTCGTGATCGTTACTAAATCTAAAAACATCAGCAAAAACTCTCTCGTCTGACGAGGGGTTTTTGTTTTTCCCTTCCCAGTCATGCGCCATACGATACATGGCCTCCCCCTTGCCCCCTCCAAAGGAGGGGGATAAAGAAAATAACATTCTCGCATATTGTGCGAGCATAAAAAAGATATGGTATACTTATTTGTATGTCACATAACGCAACACTCGTATATTCATGGGAAATTCCTGAATATATATATAAAGAGAAAAAAATTGATTGGTATTGGTGGATTGGGGCAATAGCTCTTGCTGGTATTCTTGTGTCAATACTTGTTTGGAAGAATTATATCTTTGCCATATTTCTTTTTATAGCCGCGCTTGTGCTTGGTATTCAAGCAAGACGTAAACCAGAAATATTAATATTTGAAATTAGCGAAACTGGTGTTACATATGGTTCTAATTATATAAGTTTTAATAAATTAGACGCTTTCTGGATAGAGTCAGGAACGGAAGAGCGCGACCCTCGTTTGTTCTTTCATTCAAATACAGCATACTTCCCTGTTGACCCTGTGCCAATTCCACCAAATATTGATATTAGTGAATTACGTGATTATCTTCTTGATTATATTGAAGAACACGAGATGCGTGAATCACTATTGCAAAAACTTGCGCATCGTATA
>MFUQ01000007.1:8230-10455 GCA_001785725.1 Candidatus Nomurabacteria bacterium RIFCSPLOWO2_01_FULL_36_10b | reverse complement strand
TGGTCCTGAACCAGAGTCCGTTATTCTAACTCTTACAGCGTAATTTGTTCTGCTTCCACTTACATAGTAAGGTAGGTTTAATGTGAATGTTGAACTATTTGTTCCTACGTTAGAATAGTTGGATGGGGTTGTTGATGACGTAGAACTAGCAACCTGCCATTGATATGATATTGTTCCAGACCCTCCTGTTCTTGTCGCTAGGAATGTATCTAACTCACTATCATGACATGGTGTAAATCTTACAGACGCAGTACGAGATACAGACGCCCCTGTGAGCGTTGGTGGTATATTACCAACCGTGCCACCACCTGTTCCTGTTGGTGTTGGGGCTGTTGGGCATCTAACAAGTGTTCCGTCTGATAGAGCGCAGAGTTGTGCTATTTGTTGGGCAGATTGGCTATCCATAGACTCAATACTTATATTTTCAGGAGAATAGAAGTTATATCCGACTGATTGCCCAGGATCAGTGACAGTAAGATTGCCGGCATTAGAAACATTTGTTGTTTGTAACATTTGAGTATTACTACTTGCTCCACTTAACCCTATAATAGCACTGCCATTAATAACAAATGGATAATCAGAAACAGATATACTTCCTGTACTTCCCATTATTTCCGAAGCTCCAAGAACATCAAATTTTGCGCCTGATATAAGAGACGGGTTGTGTTTTACACCTAATGCACCCAACTTCATTTGATTTGACATTTGATTTGGAGACCCAACATGCAAAAGTTCAACATTATTTATATTTGGATTAACGCCACCACCACCTGTTACTATAACTCCACCACCAGTATTTGTATTACCTCCAGTGATAATGCCACCGGTAGCAAATGTATTCCAGCCGAAAATCACTATTACTGAAAGTACAAGGGCGTATATATGAAACTTAGAAATAGATGTAAACATATGGTTAGTGAATGAATATTTACTTATGAATAAAGATACACATTATTATACAGTGTATCAACTATAATTCAAAGCTTATTCTGGCATTTTATATATACACAGTTATGTGGATAACTAATGTACCTATATTGCTTTCTTTTTAAAGAGGCGGTGATATACTATATATGAAAGTAAATTGCCCTTATTGTTTGTGTCTGTGTTTTAAGAGACGCAAATATTGCTTTCCTCAAAATAGTTACAGTTTTTTGTTAATTAAATATATAAATTTTTTTGTTCATGAACATGAAAAAGTTTTTTCTTTTTTTCGGTTTCTTTTTTATGAGCATTGGTTTTTCATTCTCCCAATCCCAACTCCCAACAATTACACTGACCCCGCTTGCCGAGGCACCGAAACAAATTGAATTCATGTCCGGAAACGAGATATGGTTCATGAGTGATGGAAATGTTTTGGTGAATAGCCAGAACATTGGTAATCCTCTACCAATTGATGAGGTACTTGTAAAAGGATTCGTTGATGACAATGAGGTTATCTTGACTTCGGACAGTTCTGTCTATTACCACCCTGACTTCTCCGGTACTTCTTGGGCAAACGTTTTTACCGCTAATTCAGGTGATAGAATCGTTGAAATTCTTGAATACCAAGGTAAAACTCTCGTCATTACAACCGGCGGGAAAGTGTACCAGGATGTCCGGACGACATCTATCATCCCAAACCAAATCATTGGATTCGCATTTGTTGGCACAGATGCAATCGGCGATGGATATTACACAGAGGGTGCTGGGATTGATAATTCAACCGGCGAACTCGTGATACTCCATACCCCAACAAGGGCATACACAAGGAACACAATAGTTTCTGGGTCTCTGATATCGCAAATAGACATTGGAGATTTTAACAACATTGTTGTTGGCAGTGTATCAAGCCCATTTTATTGCGGGCTCACAATGGACGCAGTTGGTTCTTGGGGAATGGATACCCGCGTTATGTCTTTTGACGGTTCTGGGTTAAGGGAGATTGTCGGTGTGGGTGGTGATTACGTTGAATTAGATATGTTTGGTGGCAAATTGCTGTGTTCTGGGTCTAATGGTTTAAACGGAATTATGCTTGGTGGTCAGATCTTGTTTATTAACCCACCGGCTGAAATATTTCTGTTAGATGTTTCAGGGCAAGTGACCATATCATCATTCACCAATCTATTCAAGGTATGGGGACGACCTAGTTGTGTAGTAGTACATGGTGATTCCATTGTGTTCAGTCTAAATAACGTCTGGCTGGAAGCACCGTGGTTTAATAATTTCACTACTGGGGCGTATGT
>MFUQ01000007.1:0-8140 GCA_001785725.1 Candidatus Nomurabacteria bacterium RIFCSPLOWO2_01_FULL_36_10b | reverse complement strand
TTACAAGTTTTCTTGTTGCACAAGTGACAGGAAACCAAAACGCTCGGGTTGAAATCCAAAACCTCCCTGCTGGCATTTACATTGCCAAGGCCAGTGCGGGGGAGAAATCAGTGGTGAAAAAGTTTTTTATCCACTGAAAAATTCCAGGCATTGAAAAAGGCGCCCCTATAGGACGCCTTTTTTCATTACTAATTTTCTTTACAATACAGTATTCTGCTTCGCTTATATATTATCTCCCATTCTCCAAATCTTCAATTATCTTTCTTTGGGCATCGTCAGATAGTGGTGTTGTAGGATTATTCTGAATAAAACCTGTAACTTCAGATTGTTCTTCCTCCGTCATAATTGGCGTTGATTCTCGTAAGAAATCCGCAACTTTTTGGTCTGAAGGGCTTTCTTCCGAAGCGGAGCGCATAATCAAAACAGCTATTATAACGGCGACTATAACAAATAGAACTATCGCGATTACTCGCCCAATTAATTTACCTGCATGTGGTTGTGGTGATATAGCCATACTATATATGATATTAAACTTTGGCGGAGCCACGTTAAACGTGGCGAAGCCAAAGAAACATTTTGTTATTTTAATAATACTAATAATAAAAGTATAGCATACAATAAATATATTATGTATGTAAAAACGTTTTTTTACGAGCCCTCCCCAAATCTGGGGAGGGTTGGGAGGGGATAGTTTTTGCAAAAAATAAAATGTGTGCTATGATAATCTTATATGATCTTTGCCCGTTATAACGGGCATTTTTATAAAAAATAATAGAGTTGAAAAAATAAATATATGTTTGATCTAAAAGTATTACAAGCAACATTGGAACAGCTTGAGCAGGAAAAAAGAATACCGCGCGCCGCCATCATTGAGGCAATTGAGCAAGCGCTAGCCGCGGCGTATAAAAAGGACTATGGTAAACGTGGTCAAATTGTGCGCGCCAAATTTAATCAGATGAATGGCGATATGGAATTTTGCCAAGTAAAAATTGTTGTTGATGATTCTATAGTAAAACCAGCGCTAACTGACGAACAGGCATTGGCTATTAAGGCAGGGACTCTTGTTTTGGATGAGGACCCAAATGATATGCGTGTTCGTTTTAATCCAGAACATCATATGTATATTGAAGATGCCCGCAGAATAAAATCGGATGCTAAACTTGAGGATGAGATTGTATTCCCTCTTGATGTTAAAGAGGACTTCGGCCGTATTGCGGCGCAGACAGCAAAACAAGTTATTATCCAACGTATACGTGAGGCCGAAAAAGTGTCGGTGTTGTCAGAATATGAAACAAAAGAAGGACAGTTGGTAAGTGGAATTGTGCAAAAATTTTCTAGAGGGGTAGTATTCGTTGATGTTGGGCGAGCACTTGGAATGATACCAGCAACAGAAAAAATTCCAGGTGAATTTTATAAAACTGGTCAACGCATAAAAGCATTTCTATACAAAGTAGAGGACTCGCCACACGGGGTTATGCTTATGTTATCACGCTCACATCCACGACTAATTGAATCGCTTTTTTCTATAGAATCACCAGAGATTGCGTCAGGCGCTGTTGAAATAAAAAGTATTGCTCGTGAAGCTGGCTCGCGTTCTAAAATAGCAGTTATGTCACATGACCAAAATATTGACCCGATCGGAGCTTGCGTTGGGCAAAAAGGTGTTCGTGTCTCAACTGTTACAAATGAATTATCTGGAGAAAAAATTGATGTGATTCCGTGGTCAACAGAACCGTCAGAGTTTGTATCAAATGCTTTATCGCCAGCAAAAGTTTTGCACGTAACGATTGATGAAACAGAACATATAGCGCATGTTGATGTTTCAGATGACCAATTATCATTATCAATTGGTAAAGAAGGACAAAATGTTCGTCTTGCGGCAAAATTAACCGGTTGGAAAATTGATATTATTGGCGTTCAGCCAGAAGTTGTTACTGAAAGTGCCAATGACGTAACCACTAATATAATATTACCAGAGCAACAAGAACGAGAGGAGAAGAAAGCAGAAGAAGCTACTGTGGTTTCTGAAGATAATTAAAAAATATTGAAGCAAAAAGAAAAACCCCCGTCAAACGGGGGGTTTTCTTTTCGAAATGAGACGTCTCGGAAGGAGAATTATTGGTTCGCACTTCCAGCTCCTGTCTCAGCTGGCGTTTCAGTCGTCGTTGTTGTTGTTACTGTAACACCACCTGCTGTATCTTCGGTTGTTACTGCAGTTCCGCCATCATCTACTGGTGGTGGTACTACTGCATCCTTCTTACCACTCGCAATGAGGATAATAATGATGATTATAACAATAACGATAATAAGCCAAATAAGACCTTTTCCTGATTGTTTGTTTTGAATCATAATTTAATTTAATTTAATATGTGATATGTGAAAGCAATGCTCTCCGTTATCAATATTCGACCAATATGATAAGTATAAAGCATTGATGTCTTGTGTCAATTAGTGGGTGTGGAGATGTTTATAAATAATTCTTTACTAAATTCAAGAAAACTTTTGTCTATATTGCAACGCTTCAAGAACATGGTCATAAAGAATATCTTTTGACTCTTCAATGTCAGCGATTGTTCGCGCAAGTTTTATAATACGATGATATGAACGCGGAGATAATGATAGAGTGCGGGCGCTTGTATTTAAAAGAGCGCGCACATTATCGGTAATATTAATTTTATCAATCTCACGAACTGATAATTGCGCGTTTAGACGCGGGTTGTCTGATGTTCTTGCGTATTGAATACGACGCGCGTTCCTTACTCTTTCCATAAATCGTACGCTCGTTTCATTTTCGCTTACTGTTGTTGCGCTAAGCGTATCGTAATCAATATGTTCCACTGGCAACCACATATCAATGCGGTCAATGATTGGACCAGAAATACGCGATTGATATCTTTTTATATCATAAGCTGTGCATGTACATTCGCGCGAGGGGCTACCATAATAACCGCACGAGCATGGATTCATGGCCGCTATAAGTATGAAATTCGCCGGGAATTTCGCCGACCCATGCGCCCTGCTTATATGAACAATCTTGCTTTCAAGCGGTTGACGCAACGATTCTATGACCTCTGAGCTAAACTCTGGAAACTCGTCAAGAAATAGAATGCCGTGATGCGCTAATGTAACTTCTCCAGGACGAGGATGCGACCCTCCTCCAATAATTGATACGTAGCTTGCTGTATGATGTGGCGACCTGAATGGTGGTATTGTAACCAGCGACTCTTCAAGTATCCCCGCGATTGAATGTATGCTTGTAACTTCAAGAATTTGTTTTTCATTAAGTGATGGCAAAATACCTGAACACGCTTGCGCTAGCATTGTCTTACCGGTACCAGGAGGACCAAAGAGCGCGCTATTGTGCCCGCCAGCGGCGGCAATTAATAAACCCCTCTTCGCGCTATCCTGACCTCGTATATCAGAAAAATCTACAGAAGATTGTCGTGAGGATGTGGGTGTAATCTGTGTTTGTATGGTTGGTTGTATTAATTTTTTACCAGTTAAGTGAAGAACAAGTTCTTGTAATGTATGCACACCATAAACTGTTATGCCAGTAACATACGCCGCCTCTCTTGCATTTTTGTGTGGCACATAAAGTTCTTTGAATCCAAATTGCTTAGCTGTGTACGCAAGCGGGAGAGCTCCGCGTATACGTGACAGTTCCCCATTTAAAAGCAATTCTCCTAGAAAAAGTTTCTTTTCCGAATCAAATATTATTTCTTCACAGGCTAAAAGATATCCTAATGCGATAGCGCAGTCAAAAAATGACCCGTCCTTTCGTATTTCAGCAGGAGCAAGTGCAACTGTTGTTTTATGATTTGATTGCTTTGGTGATGAAAAACCTGAGTTTCGTAGCGCCGAACCAACGCGCGACCTTGATTCTTCAACAGATTTGTTTGCTAACCCAACAATATCAAATCTATGCATTCCACGAGCAATATCAACTTCTATTGTAATAATTTTGCCGTCCAAATACCGCGGTTGAGCGGAATAAATACGTGCACAATGTGACATAAGCGCAGAAACAGTCTCTTCTTCATGGAGAATGTTTATTAATTGTTACATATATAGTATATAACACTGTTTACTATATGCAACAGCCCTTCACTGGATAGTAATAAACAGCCCTACGGGCTGAGAATTTTTCTACAGTAGAACACCACGCCTCGTATGACGAGGGCGGGGTGCTATATTATTAAAAATCATAGCAGACAATTTATATCAATGGTTTGTTTCTTCTTATTCTTCTGTACTAGAATCTTCTTCAGTATTCTGTTGGTCAAATATACCTCCACGTTCACTATTAAGTTGCACCGGTTCACGATCCATTTCATCCATTGTTGTTGTTGCCGCAGGGTTTGCCATTAGACGTTTAAGCTCTATCGGTTTACCTGATATCTCTGATATTCCATATTTCTTCTTCTTAATACGATCCAGAGCTAATGTAACTTGTGACAATCGTGATTCTAGTTGGGCAACAGCCCCGCCACGATTATAAAATTCCTCATAACGGTCAGCTTGCGACACCGGGTCCTCTTCCTCGGTTTCAGGGTCTGGCGGTGTCGCCGCCCAATCACCATCGCCAACCACACGCCCAACTCCAGAAAGATTGTGCTCTAAACGCGTTTTTTCATCAATTAATTTCTGTTCTAATTCGCGTAATTGTTCATCAGTAAGATGATTCATATCACGCCATTATAATCATGTTTTTTTAAAATAGCAAACTAGAATATTAATTATTAGACGATACTGCGATAACCGGGGTTTCTGAAAGCCGTTCAACAACTTCTTGGAGAACGTCCTCATTAGCCATAATCAGAAGATAACGATTATTTATAAACGTGTAACCTAAAATCGTAACTTCTGGGCCAGAAGTATATGTTGGCACGATTTGATCAGTAGTGTAGTAATATTCCAATTTACCATCTTTATCAAATCTCTTTTGCAATAAGGCGCCATCTGGCAAGGTTGGGAGTGCATCGCTTGCTGAGACTTGCCTTGTATGAATAACTAGGTGCTTATCAGACAAGCTAAATCCTGTTATTGACCTGAAAAATCCATTGCTATTTCCTACTGGAGTTCCAATAATAATATCTCCTTCTGCTAGTGATGCTAAAAATGGTGTTGGAGTACTAAAGACGATAGCGTCATTACTTATAGTCATAATTCCAGAAAGAACATCTTGCGAAAGAAAGTGTTGCTTTGGTGGGTCTGGCAATACATGCTCAATAGTTGTCTTTGTATCTATGCGTGTTTGTGATGGGGCGCGTAGAATACGCAACTTATAATTATTTGTTTCAATGTCAACGAATTTTGTATCATATACACTGGGCTGTAAAAATGATTCATCTATCATAAACATACTTTTTAAGTCACGAATCATTGTTTTTTCCCATAAATTCATTCCACTAAAAGCTCCATCAAATGACTTAATTTCAAGTAATAAAAATGTGTGTGGCAATGACCCACCATACCAACCATAAACATAAAGCTGTTCTACTGATGATATTAATTCTTCTGGCGCAGTAACTTCAAATGAAGAGAACAACCGACGTAATTGTGGGATATTGTCTGAACCCCCGACCTTATCAAAAGGAACTATGTGCGTAATTGAGTGCAAATCTGGCTTGTGTTCTTCTAAAACTTTTGAAAGTTTTTCACTTAGTGAGAAAACTGATGAGCCGGTCAATAATAATCCTACTTGTTCGTCTATGCGAATTAAGGATGGATATTGAGATGACATTTCTTCATCTAAATTAGCTACTGGCTGTTTTGTTTTTACAAGTATAATAATACCAGCAACAATTAATACTATTGATAGGACTCCAAAAATAAAATTATACATATGGTGGCGACGTTTCAGCGCTTCCTTCTTTTTATTTTCTCTTTCCGTACGCAAAACCGACGCCATTGCCATAGTATCCGTTGTATTTAGCGCGCCAACAATATCTCCATAATATGTATTCACTGATTTTGGTTTTGTTGTGTCTTCATCATACACTGAATGTTCATTCTGTGTTTGTTGCTCACCTTGTGTTTGTTGCGTGTCTTGCGCATCATGAAAATTCTGTGTCTGCTTTTCATGAGATGGCACCGTTATCCCTGTCGCTAATAATTCTTTATCAAGAATATCTACGGCTCGAGCTTCTGATTCTTCTGGTGTAATATCTATCTCTTTTATTGATGCGAGTACTTCATCAAACGTTGAGACACCACTGAAATGCCCGCGTCCTTCCAGCATTATCAAAGGAAACCCCAACAAATCCGCAACATGTTGGCTAAGTTCTAATGGCACATACGGGTCATCATTAGATGCAAATATTATTCCATCATGGACACGTTCATGTATGTTTTTCCATGAAAATTCTGTTGAGAAGAAAGTTACGTTTACTAAATTCAATCCTTGATGAGGGAGCTCTTCAATAAATGGTGTTACAAAAAACACTGCTTTGATTGGGGTTTCTAGTTTTTCAATTATGCGAAGTATAAAAGCGCACCCGGCGCCATGTCCAATAAATATTGTTTCTGAAGTAACGTTTTTTATATATTGTTCAAAAACCGACATCCATGATAATAATGACTGGTGTTCTGGCGTTGGGAATGTTGGCACGTAAACTGTGTACCCACTCTTTTCTAATTCACCTTTTAACCAAGGATACCAATCACAATCTGGCGCATCATAAGAGCCGTGAATAATAAAAGCTGTTTTCATTACATATAGTATAATGCATTTTATGTATTTTTACACTTTTTTATTAACCCAAATGTTGACTTTATATATGAATTAATATAATTTAAAATAGAAATTTCAAATTATTAACATCACAATGAATAATAACAAAAAAATCATCGTAATCACCGGACCATCTGGCGCCGGCAAAGGGAGTATTTTTGAAGCAATAATGAAGAAACACCATAAACTTTTGGGGTTTTCTATATCGGCCACAACACGACCGCCTCGTAAAAATGAAGAAAATGGTATTCATTATTATTTTATATCAAATGAGCAATTCCAAAAGTTCATTGATGATGGGGCATTTATTGAATACATCGCCCCGAAAGACAAACCACAAAGGTGGTATGGTACTTTGACTTCTGAGGTTGATAGAGTTTTGAACTCCGGTAAAAGTATACTTTTAGATATAGAGGTTGTTGGGGCAAAAAATGTAAAAAAAGTATATGGAAGAAATTCTCTTATTATCTCAATTCTTCCTCCAAGTATTGAGGAGTTGAGCGAAAGACTTCGTAAACGTGGCACCGAGACAAGAGAACAGATTGAAGAACGAATTATGCAGGCTAGTTTAGATGAAGTTGCCCTTCATAACATCGCTGATGCAAAGGTAATAAATGATAAATTACCTGAAGCAACAGAAGATACAGAGAAGCTGGTTCTGAATTTTCTTACATCTAAAAAATAATATGGGTTTAAAAAGCCCCCGAACATTGGGGGCTTTTACAATTAAAAAATTAAGTACTAACTTTTTTACTACCAACACGTGAACGACGATTTGGACGACGACCATTGTGCCCCCAACCGATAAGATATTTATTACTGTCTTTTGATAAATCCATAAAATCATCAGCAACTTCAATAAGACGAGCTGATGACGAACGTTCAAAAGAAACAACTTCTACTTGCACACCACTATGCGCTTGTAGATAATTAACAAGTGGAATAAAATCCCCATCCCCTGTCATAAGAACAATAGCATCAAGCTTTGGGGCGAGAGTGATTGCGTCAACGGCAAGTCCAACATCCCAATCGGCCTTTTTGCTTCCGTCAATGAAGACCTGCAGGTCTTTAGTTTTTGTCTCAATACCAACTTTTGTTAGAGCGTCAAAGAACTTCCCCTCTTCACCCGATTCAGATGTTATTACATACGCAAGCGCTCGTATAAGTTGCCTATCACCAACAGCATCTTTCATAACTTCATTAAAATTTACACGCTTACCGTAAAGATTTTTTGCACTGTGATATAGGTTTTGCGCATCAATGAAAACACCGACGCGTTGGTTTTTGTGTTTTATAATCATATATTTATATTATAACATACCCCGCTAGCTAGGCGGGGTGTGTTTCTTATTTCTTTAATCCTAAATCTTTAACAACTTTATTATATCTTTTCGTATCTTTCTTCTG
>MFUQ01000006.1:7028-10278 GCA_001785725.1 Candidatus Nomurabacteria bacterium RIFCSPLOWO2_01_FULL_36_10b | reverse complement strand
AAAGAGTCACTAGAAGACGGGTCATTCTTTGATAATAGCAATATTGTGCCAACAGGATATATTTTTGGTAAGACAAGAAGAGCAAATGCTACAGAATTTGAAGACGATAAAGAAATGCTAAAAGATTTAAATAAAGAAGCAAGAGAGCTTCGTGCTGGTATAGGCACCCGTACAGAAGCACAAATTAAAGCTGATATTGATAATCAAAAGAAAGCAATGAGAGACAAAGCTAAAAATAGTGATACTTACCAAATGTGGGTTTCTGGGAAAGACAAAAAAGTAGCAGAAGAGAAGATAAAGAAAACTGACCAATCAATAAAATCAGAGACCGCAACATATTTAGCAAATGAATTGAAGACAATGCAAAGTACACTAGCTAATATTGGTCAGATGATTACGAGTGGTCTTATTGCTGGCGCGGCTGGGGCTCTTGTAGGAGGTATGACATCTGGTATTAGTTTGGGGCAAGGAATACAGACAGGATTACTTACAGGAACATCAGCGGGTCGTGCATTACTTGCAGGAGGTGTTGCTGGCGCTGGAATTGGAGCTGGAATTGGCGCACTCGGCGCGGTAACTGGTGGTATGTCTGCATTCAATGCTCTTGGAGCCACAATTGCGGCTGGAGTATCTAATTTAGCAATTGGGGCTACAGTAGGAGGAATTACCACAGGATCTGTAAATATTGTTAGCGCATTCATGAATGCTCCAGAGGTAAAAGCGCTTCGTGAACAATTAAGAGGGTCGCTTGGTGGTAAATAATAGAAATTAAAATAATTATATGTCACTTCTTCCACAACAAACACAGAAATTAATTGACGAGCGCATAGCGCACATGCCTCTGGCGTTTCAAGATGTAATAAATAACTTTGATTGGCAGACAGAAATACAGACAATTGGGGCCAAGCATCGTTTGACTGGAGATCAAAGTATTAAATTAATAGTAGAAACAGCAATGGTGATGACTCTTATTGAAAATCCGGCAATGTTTCGTAATAATATTGAAAATAATATTGGTATCGCACCCATTGTTGCTAAGGCAATAGCTGATGATTTGAAGGTACGTGTGTTTGACCGTATGCAATCGGATTTGCTATCATCAAATAAAGGACATATCACGCACTTACAAAATGAAATAAATAAACTTGAGCGTGAAATGGCTCAAGAAAATATTTCTGAAGATGAGAATATTGAATCAATTGATAAAGTTCATGTTGTTGACTCTATTGATTTAAGCGGAGTAAAGCAACAAGAAAGTTCTAAATACAAAGGAAGTGACCCGTATCATGAGGTGGTAGAATAAAAGAATATGGATAATTTTACGAAAAATGAAAATCTGGTGCCACGACCAGTTTTTGAGTATGAAGGGAAAGAAGTTCTCCCACTTACAGAGGAAGAGGACAACGAATTATTGCGTGAGCTAGTGAAACATTCGCCAGCAATCAAGAAGCTAGTTTATCTTTCTAACACAGTTCAGGAAGAAATTGCTGAGATGAATAGTATATCTGAAGAGAATGAAAGAAATAATAAACTTGAAGTAATACTTGGATTGTACTCCGATTTTGATAAAACTCTTAAAGAAATATTACCTGACGCGCCAAGTATTTATCCAAGTCAATTGCATGGTCTAACTGACTTGATTGTCGGTACAGAAGGTTTTTTAACGAATGATGATAAAATTCTTAAAGAAAAGGTCTCAAAGATTCTTTCTGCAAATAAAGATTTGATTAGAGAAAATGGCATAACCTCTATTCTGCCTGTAGTTAGTACTGAATTTGAAAAATTTGAGAAACTTGATACAGAAAATGATAAACAACGTAGTAATATTGGAGAAAGTGTGAAAAGGGTAGGTAGAAAGATTTTTAATATTGCATCAATTATGACTATTTTGAGCGCGCAAGGTGGTAATGTCATGGTGGAGAAGGATGCTTCGCAATCTGAATCAAAAATTAGATATGCTAAGTTTGAGAATGAAGAAGCCAAGAGTGTATATGGAGAGATAATGTCAGAAATTTATCATGAGAAAACTCTAAATAAAATAGTAGATAGTATACTTTCTATTGGTGGAGATATAGAAATGAAGGTACGACAGGATATGCATAATGAATTGCCAGATATTAAGAATATCCGCATAGAACAAGATACAATATTACGAGAGCTAGAAAAAATAAAAGCTGAAAAGCCAAAACCACCCGCGAAATCACTTGAAGAGATAAAAAAAGAAAATAATGACCCCAAACGTGATGAAATTACTCACTCTAAAAACATAGTATTATCAAAAAATGAAAAACTGCCTAAATCCCGAGCAGAAATGAGTGGTGTTCCAGATAGAGAGGCGTTTAAAAACATAGAAGCCAAAATTTCTCCATCGGCGCAATATGTTTTAATTGAATCTCGTGATTATAATATATCAAATGATTGGGAATCTTTTAATTTTGAATCAAAAGACATTGCATATTTAATAGGGCACACAATTGCAGATGGAAGTTTGATTTACTCAGTTCATGGATATGCTCCAGTTAGTTCTACTTTTAAAACCATTGATGGAAAGATGGTTGATGTAAATATTGAACGCGATAAGAATACAGGTAATTTTAAAGTCAGGACGTCTTACAGTGGTGAGGTTCTATATAATTTGGCGCCATATGATGAAAACCTTCCAGATTATGCAATTTCTGAAAATAAAAAATATAAATGGTCAAAAGAAACAGAAGACGTTTTAAATAAAGCTAAGAATTTAGTGTCACAAGAAAGGTATGAAGATGCAGTTACATTTGTTTCTGAATTTTTGCGGACCCATGGGAAATATTCTACATCACCAGAATTATTTAATAAGGTTAAAGATATTACTGACCGTGATAGATTGAAAATAGGTGATTGTGATGTTATGAATGAATTACTTTATGAGTACTTAAATGAAATAGGATTTAAAGTTATGGACCAATCTTGCTATCAAGATAGTGATGGCATGCTTGTTACAGCAGAACATCACGGAATAATAAAAGTTGTATTTCCAAATGGAAGAACAATACTAGCAGATGGCACGCCAATTAATTTCTTAGATAAAGATGAGTATCTAGAATGGCAAAAAAATGGTAGAGATATTGATTTTTCAAAAGAAAAGAAACTACCAGTCCCAGAAAGATCAGATGAAATTATTTCTTCAAAAGAAGGGGGCGGTAGCGCAGAAAGTATTTATAATAATTATACAAATATTGAGGAATTAGAAGAGAAAGGTTTTGCCCAAACA
>MFUQ01000006.1:6105-7009 GCA_001785725.1 Candidatus Nomurabacteria bacterium RIFCSPLOWO2_01_FULL_36_10b | reverse complement strand
TTTCAAAAATGGATAATGATGAGCAAAGAATGGAAGTTGCAGTTAAAATTCTTAAAATGCTTGAAGCTAAAAGAGAAAAGATGACATATTCAGATGCAATACTCTATAGTTTTATTGAACGTGATGTGTCAAATAGTGCATATCTATATAATGCAGATCTTAGCAATGTAAGAAATGAGATTTTGGATGCTACAATAGACTTAAAACATTTTTATGAATATTTAAAAGGTAGAAATGAAGAAATAAAATTCTATACCAGTGATGGTTTCCCTGTAGTTGGTGACTTTAAGCATATTCTACCAAGAGGCGGTTTAATATATGAATTTAACAATAAAGATGAACCAGACAAAAATTGGATTGAAAATATAAAAATAATTGATAATCTAGGAAATTATTACTTTGTAAAAGAGTTTTTGGAAAATACACAAGAGTTTTCTTCAATTTTAATGAAAGCGGAAATTTATTTTGCAAATCTTATTTCAATATATTCAAATAATAATAATAAAATTACCTACCCATCTGTTAGTATAAAATTAGGTATAGACGAGAATGGATATAATATCATTGATGATTTCGTTTTTATAACAAATAATTTAAAACATGAGTGGGTCAAGCTTAGCGATTTTAGAGATCAACACAAAAATTTTAGGATTGCTTTTCATGGAAGTATATCCATGATTGATGTTGCATCAGAAAATAGATACAATCTAAGAAATTTAGTTGACTATAATAATAATGGTGGGTTATATGTCACTACACATAATATTTTAAAACCAATAATATCAGAATCATTAGTATATAAGGATGATATGATTTCAGAAGTTATTAGTGATAAAGATTATGTCATGAAGAGATACCTTGATTATGGATATCGTCATATTTATAACTCATTTTGTTATAATAT
>MFUQ01000006.1:0-6087 GCA_001785725.1 Candidatus Nomurabacteria bacterium RIFCSPLOWO2_01_FULL_36_10b | reverse complement strand
ATTTTTATTCAAATACGGTGATATAGAAAAATCAGATAGATCAATACAAGAAATTGTTTGTGAAAAAATTGGTATTAATATGGAGAAGTTAAAATCTGATGATGAAGATGAAGAAGAAAGATTTTTTAACTATATTGATGAATGTATGATGCGCTGGTATAATAATGATACGCAATCTAAACCTAATTGGTAAGAACAATATTTCTTTTCCCCTCGTCAAACGATGGGTTATTGGGGGTTTTTATGTTATACTATCTATATGGCACTCCGTTTTGAAGTACCTCAATTTATTGATGTAAAAGATAAAATCTTTGGACCCTTTACGCTCCAACAATTTCTTTTTATGGCTGGTGGGGGCGGTTTGGCGTATGTCGCGTATCGCGGTATTCCAAGCTTTCTTAAATATCCAATAGTTATAGGATTAGTGGCACTTGGTATAGCACTTGCGTTTTATCAAGTAAATGGTCGACCATTCTCATACATTCTCCAAGCATTACTAACGTATCTTGTAAGCGCAAAGAATTTCGTATGGCGTCAACGTCGTGTGTCCAGTCGTTCTTTAGAAACAAAAAAGAAAGATTCGCTTGCAAATGTAATTACGTCGCCTACTGTTACAGAAGGAAGGTTATCAGATAGACGTATTAGTGATATTTCTTGGAATCTTGATATCCTTGATAGTCAATCAAATGAAAAGAAAGTACAATAATACTAAGAATATGTATGGCAAATGAAACTCACTCACAAAATTTTGTAGCAATAAAAGAAATACGAGATGGTGTCGTTATATTAAAAAGTGGCGCATTGAGAGGAGTACTTCTTGTGACGGCGATGAACTTAGCGTTGAAATCATCAGAAGAACAAGAGGCCGTTATTTATCAGTTCCAAAACTTCTTAAACTCAATTGATTTTTCTATAGAAATTGTTGTTCAATCGCGTCGTATGGACATTAGGCCTTATCTTCAAATGCTTGATGAACGCCTACTTCAGCAAAAAGAAGAATTAATGCGTGTCCAAACAAAAATGTATATAGAGTATATTCGTTATTTTTCAGAGGAGGTTGATATTATGAAGAAATATTTCTTTGTAGTTGTTCCATATACTTCATCGCAAACTTCTTATCGCAAGAAAAGTATAATTGATAGAATATTCGGTAAAAAAGGAGGCGACAAGAAAAAGAAAGATGTTGATTTAAGTATGAGCGAAGAGCAGTTTCAGGAGAAGAGACTTCAGCTTGAAGAAAGGATTGGTGTAATTCGTCAGGGCTTACAGGGGCTTGGTCTTAAAGTTGAATATGTTGATACGCCAGCATTAGTGGACCTTTTTTATAGTCTTTACAATCCTGGGGATGTACAGAAATCTGTTGTTGGTAGCGAATCAATAGAGACATAGTAAGTAAAATATATTTATGAGCATATTTTCATCATTTTTTACAAAGAAAAAAACATCATCTGAAGACCAAGTAGTTAATGTAAGCGACATCGCGCGCTTAGGTCAACAGTCACTTAATCCGGAAGATATATATCAAGCGGCAGTTGTTGAGTTACAGGACATGCTTGCTCCATCAGCGGTAGAAGTTCGCTCAAGTAGTATGCGTATTGGCGATAAATATTCAAAATCGTTCTTTACGATTTCATACCCTAGTTTTTTAGTCGCGGGTTGGCTCTCAGAAATAATTAATCTTCCAAAAATTCTTGATGTTGCTATACATATTCATCCAGTTGCGACAGAACAAGTTCTTCGCCAATTTCGTAAAAAAGTTGCGGAAGTAGAAAGTCAGGTAAGATTAAGGCAGGAGAAGGGGCTTGTTCGTGACCCAATGCTTGATACCGCGTATCAAAATCTTGAATCTCTACGTGATAAGTTGCAACAATCAGAAGAACGTATATTTGATGTTGGTTTATATATTACTTTGTACGCTAATACAGAAGATGATTTATATAAATCAGAGAATGAGTTACGTTCAATTGTTGAGTCGCATCAAGTGTATATGAAGCCAGCGCTTTTCCAACAGCAAGATGCTTTTTTGACTACGGCTCCGTTGGGACAAGACAATCTTATGGTTGATTTAAAGTTAAATTCCGGTCCACTGTCATCATTTTTTCCATTCATATCTTCTGATCTCACAGAAGACAAGGGTATACTCTATGGTGTGAATCGTCATAACAACAGTCTTATAATTTTTGATAGATTTTCTTTACCTAACTATAATTCTGTTACATTCGCTACTGCCGGTGCCGGTAAATCATATGCTACAAAACTAGAAGTTTTGCGAACAATGATGTTTGATACAGATGTAATTATCATTGACCCGGAACATGAATATAAGAATTTATGTGAAGCTGTTGGAGGACGCTATTTTGGTATTTCTCTTTCATCTGAACATCATATTAATCCTTTTGATGTTCCAATTCCGCAACCCGATGAAGACCCAGCGGATGTGTTGCGTACAAATGTAATTCATATTGTTGGGCTGTTGCGTATTATTCTCGGAGGTTTGTCACCAGAAGAGGACGCAATAGTTGACCGCGCAGTTAATGAGACATACGCTCTAAAAGACATAACGCCAAGGTCTGATTTTAGTAAAGTAGAGCCACCACTTATGTCTGACTTTGAAATGGTGCTTTCAAGTATAGAAGGAAGCGAATCTCTATTACAACGTCTTACAAAATACACTACTGGTACATGGGCGGGTTTCATAAATCAGCCAAGTAATGTTGATATTAATAAAAAGCTTGTTGTATTTTCTATACGCGACATGGAGGATGAACTTAAGCCGGCCGCAATGTATATAGTAATGAATTATATTTGGAACATGATTCGTAAAGAAATTCGCAAGCGACTTCTAGTTGTTGATGAGGCCTGGTGGATGATGAAATCTGATGATACGGCATCATTCATTTTCGGTATAGCTAAAAGATGTCGTAAATATTTTCTTGGTCTATCAACAATTACTCAAGACGTAGGCGACTTTTTGGTTTCTAAATATGGGACAGCTTTAATTACAAACTCGTCTATGCAGATGCTGATGAAACAATCACCAGCAACAATTGACCAATTACAAAAGGTCTTTAATTTAACTGACGAAGAAAAGATGCTTCTTCTTGAAGCAAATGTTGGAGAAGGAATCTTTTTTGCCGGTTTACAGCGCGCGGCTATAAAAGTTATTTCTTCAGACACAGAAGACCAAATTATTACGACAGACCCACACCAATTGTTTGCTGTCCAACAAGCGCAAGCGGAGTTTGCTCAAGCGCAAGCGGAAAATGCAGTAAATAATGTATAATATTATTATGGTATCGTCATATCTGAAACTTTTTCTAATACTTACACTAGTATTTATTACTAGTGTTATTGTGTCGCAACGCCCAATATATGCTCAACAAATAATTGGGCCTAACGACGTTTCTCTAATTTTGTCGCCAGAGTTACCGGGGTCATATCAAATAGTAACTGCAAATTTAGAAAGCTATGTTATTAACTTGGACAGTTCTGATATAACATGGTTCATAAATGACGTAGAGAAATTAAAGGGTATTGGTAAAAAAAGTTTTCAATTTGAAACAGAAGGAAGCAACAGCCCGCTTGATATTCAAATAAAAATCGCATGGACTGATTCAGATTACATAACAAAAAAAATACGTATTCAACCAGCGAATTTAGATATATTATGGCAAGCGGTTGATTCATATACACCGCCATTTTATAAAGGCAAAGCATTGCCAAGTTCAGAAAGTGTAGTTCTCTTTGTTGCTGTTCCACAACGTCAATCAGGTAACAGTGAATATGTATATACGTGGCGTCGTAATGGAGATGTTGTCCAAGAGGCCTCGGGATATAATAAAAACAGTTTCTTATTAGAGAATAGTTATTTTCGCGATATATTTGATGCTGGTGTTGATGTATCATCACGCGACGGCACATATAACGCGGAGCAGAGAATCACTATTCCTAGATTTGATACAGTAATACGTTTTGCTCTTGAAGAAGTTGGCTCGTTATTTATCTATCCAGATTCTTCTCCAGCAATAAAAACACATCAGTCATCAAGTTTATTACATGTATATCCATACTTCTTTTCCTCATCAGACGGGGTATCAGATCTAATATATAATTGGACAATTGACAGTGAGCCATATGAGCCAGGAAAGGCAAATGAACTTCCTATTATTACACCAACCGGAGAAACTGGTAGCTCAATCATAGATGTAACGGTACGCCATATGAATAATATTCTTCAAGATAATAATGCTTATATACGAATAGATTTTTAATAATTATTTTTACTAGTAATATATACACACATCCTTAATTTTTGTATACTACTAACATATGTTTTTCTCTGACACATCTCGTAATAGATATCATAAGAGATTAAGCTTCATATCAATTTCAGTGCTTACAATTGGAATGCTAATAGGACCTGTTATTGCAATAGCATTCCCATCAATTGTTTACGCGCAACAATTGCCTTCACCACCACAAGCAGAGTGTAAAGTTGACACTGTTCAGTTCAAACACTTTGAAGGTCTTGATATAAATAACTCAATAAATATTCCGGGTGGTGTAATTACATATAATTGGCGCAAAGATGGTGGCGGCACAACACTTACTCTTGAAATAGCAACAAGCAATTGTTCTGGCAAAAAGATTGCCGTATCAGTTCGGTCAAATCGTAACTCTCAAAATATAAAAGTTCTTAATAATGCAGTGTTTCCTATTGAAGATGGTGGTGGAATAAGTATGCGTATGGTTGTTGCGGATGAGCAATGCGTATTTTTAACCGATAAAGAGCTGGAGAATCTTATGGTAGCTATTGCCGATACATTAGAGAGCGAAGGTGTGTCATTTATACAAAGAGTTGCTCCGTACCGTGCAAATTTAGGTTATGTTCCAAGGGATATTGGAAGTTTTGTATATACATTTAGAATAGGTTGGCAGGGTAATAAAGAACTTTTGGCAAAAGAAAAAAAATTATCTTCTATTCCTGATATCGGTGTCTTGCATAATCCGCTGGAGTGGAGGGAAGGCATTAGTTTTTTAAAAAATTATTATCATTATGGGTGGCTCCCACAAGAAATAGAAGAACTTGATAAAATTATAAAGAAAAATAACATATTTGTCCCATCATCATGCGATTACACAGCAATGGCTAGGCCAGTTATTGATGCTGTACCTGGCCCATATAATCCAGCACCAGGAGCGGTACCATGGGTTGAGTCAGATCGCTTGAAATTTCCATGTCACAGTATTCATGATTGTAGAGCAGGAAATACTTGGGCATTAGGTCCAGTCCAACAAACAGTGGGTGGTGGGGCATATCTTCCTTCAACATCAAAATGTCTTGACGCTCAAGGAAATCCAATTATTGGATGTCAGGATTTATTAGCTCCACTACCGGGATTTGGATATACAATAGGAAACGACCTTTCTATAGGCAAGTATGTAAATACAGTAATTAAAATTGTAATAGGTCTGATGGGTATTGCCGCTGTGTTCATAATCATTGGAGCAGGTATTGAATACATGACATCAGATTCATTTGGTATAAAAATGGGAGCGAAGGGGAAAATACAAGATGCAGCTTTAGGACTAGCTGTTATTATTGGAATTTACGTTATTCTTCGCACAATTAATCCTTATCTTCTTGATTTGAATCCTGATATTAAAAATATTATTCTTGATACACAATCTGTAGGTTTAGATGCTCAAGGAAGACCCATTAGAGCACTAAATCGTTCTCAATGGCCGGATTGTCCAAAGAAAGCTATAAAAATGGATTCCAGCAAAACCCGCATAGTTGAGGGCTCAACACCAAAACTAGCTACGCCAATTGCATCTTCAATTAGAAGTGGGTGTGGTTGGCGTACTCTTAATGGGAATGAAGAAGCACATCCAGGCATTGATTTTGTAGCTGGAATGAATACACCAGTAAAAGCAGTCGCAGACGGCACTGTTAAACGCGCAGAAATGAATAGTACTGGTGGTTTTGGCAATGTTATAGAAATTGACCATGGCAATGGTACTGTTTCCAGATATGCTCATCTTGAAAGTATTAGTGTGCAGAATGGCGCATCAGTAGTACAAGGA
>MFUQ01000005.1:9258-18544 GCA_001785725.1 Candidatus Nomurabacteria bacterium RIFCSPLOWO2_01_FULL_36_10b | reverse complement strand
CCTCCAAAGGAGGGGGTATTGTTGGCAAGAAAATATCCAATATGATATAATAAAAAAATATGAAACTTTTTGAACATCATCAACAATCAAAATTTGGTACACGCTTCTCAAAATTTCGTGGGTCACTTCATTTAATAGCGCAACGAACATATCCTTTTATGGAATTGAATGAGAAAGGGGAGAAACTTTATCTAGACCAAGCATATATTTATCGTTACAAGAAGTGTGAAGCAACACTAGGCAAAATGCCTAATATGAAATGTCATCGTATCTTCCTATGGGAACAGTTCCTGCATCTCTGGGGCGCGATTCTCTTCTGGGCATTAGCAGTTATTATAGATTTATTTGTCCGCACGCCATGGAATCTCATATTACCACTTCTTGTTATATTATATTTTGCATTTCAAGAGTTTTACATTGACCATATCAAGTATCATCAACGTCTTCTCCGTTCGCTTATTGATTGGATAATTTGGGGTATTCCTCTCATAATATATATTCTTATAGTACTTCTATAATTTTTCATATTCCAATTTCTCGCACAAAGTGCGGAAAATACTTATTTATTTAGAAGTCATAAAAGTCCTTATAAATAAGGGTTTTTTATAGTTGACTACACCTCTTAATTATGATATAATACTAATAAGAGAGTTGCATTCCGTAACTCTATTTCAAAACTTTAAAAAATTTTAAACAAAATGAAAAAAGAAAACGTTTTTGTTTTTTGGGCAGCAGTTGTGGTTTTCCTGGTGTCAATCGGCTATCTTGGTATTGAGACCATGATGGTTGAGACGGACACAGTCGCCTTCCTTGGCGACACCTTCCTGATAGCATGTTTTTTCTTTGTTTCCTTTATCTCGCTTGTTTTCATAGGCGCCGTCAGCGCCCAGAGGAAACATGTCCATACCGTCTGGGACATCAAGGATGGGGCGGTGCTCCAACTTGAAATGTTCCGTTTGAACCCTAGCACTATGTATGGTGAAGCGATAGTCCTTATTAATAATCGCCAGTACATCCTGGATATCTATAAGGGAGATTTCGCCTTACCTGAGGCAATGAAGCAGGATGCGAAATTTTTCAAAAAGGGTGGTAAACTTTACGAAATGAAGTAACACTGTCAAAAAATAAAAAAACCCTCGTCAAACGAGGGTTTTTTCGTGTCACCTTTACTTTTTTTATATAGTGTGTTATGGTTAAACAAACAAAAATTTAAAAAATCTATAATTATGGAAAAAACATTCTTAATTTTTGTAGTAGCGTTTCTCGTAATGATGAGTGCCTGCAAAAAGGACGTCATCGTTGATGACGGGCCCTACAGCTGTATGACGTCATACAAGACGACAATAGCTGGAGATTATGTGGGGCAGATTCTTGATTCTTGCTTAGCCATCACAGATAATGGTTATGTGAGGACAGACACGGAAATATGGTTTCCTGCTTTCCATGTTTCCAATGTTGGCAAGAAGGATAGCCTTGAAGTACAGGTGACCATTTCTGCCGGTGGTTTAATTCTGCCAGACGATACAACTTTTTTCTCAGTAATCTGGAGAGTGGATTCAGGGATCTGTGTTAGGAGGGGGTGGGTCATGCAATTATAATGTAATTTTTTAAAAAATAAAAAGACCCTCGTCAAACGAGGGTTTTTTCGTGCTACCTTTACTTTTTTTATATAGTATGTTATGGTGGTTGAAACTTATTAATATTATGGCAAAAAAAGAAAATCCTATTAAACTACGGAAACGCGCTCCACACGGCACTGGCGAATTCCGCCGGGAGTTGGGGAGTTACCTTATCCAGAACCCTTATGACAAGGCCATTTTTGAGAAAATTCTCGCCGCCTTGCAGAAGGGTGGTCAGCAAGCCCAGAATCTCCGTGATTTCTGCGAGGCAGGATTCCCGGAGTCACCCCTGACCCCGAGCTTGTTGAGGAAGATGCTTGGTGCATAATCCTGAAACCCGGAAGAAAAGAAAAGGCCGTGTTACGCGCGGTCTTTTGCTATTTTATTTTCTCCACAATTCTCTTAAATGTCGCAGGATGTGTTTGCGCGATTTCTTGAAGCATCTTGCGGTTGATTGAAAATTTCTTTGTCGTGAGTAGATTAATAAATTTATTATATGAAAATCCAAATGGGCGGATTGCCGCATTGATGCGAATATTCCATAGACGGCGGAAATCGCCTTTCTTGCGACGACGGTGAGCAAATGCATAATTTCCAGCATGGTACATTGCTGTGCGCGCTTCACGTTCTTTTGTAGAGCGCCCAAAACGATAACCCTTTGTTTTGGCTAGAACATTGCGACGTCTCTTCATTGAAATTGTTCCTCGTTTGATACGTACCATATATATTTCTTTTATATATTGCCCTAGAGAGGCAAAATTATTTTTGTATTAATTATAAGGGAAATAACGTGCTATATCTTTCGCTTTCATTTTCATATTTATTGGGACTTTACCACTCAATTGCTTTGCGCGAGATTGTTTTGCATTAAAGTGATTAAAACCCGGTTTGCGTCCCTTCAGCTTGCCATTTTTAGTCAATTTGAAACGCTTCGTAAATGCTTTGTTAGTTTTTAGAGCCATAAATAAATACAAAAATATAATCTAGCTACCACGTTTCTTTTCTATAATAAGCGCGAAACCCTTTGGAACACTCATTATATCTTCAACGATAGTATGTCCGATAGTAACATATGTTAGAAAACGTTTCAACCTGTCGTAGTGGAATTGCTTGTCTATGTATTTTTCTCGCCCACGGAGGAAAATATCTACTTTCACACGATGCCCTTCACTCAACCATTCAGATGCACGTTTCGCTTTTAACATAAGGTCATTTTCGCCTGTACCCGGTTTGATTTGAACTTCTTTTACTTCTACCGCCGAAGCTCTTGCTTTAGCTCTGACATCCCTATCTTTTTTCTTTTGCGTATACTGGAACTTTCCATAGTCCATTATTTTAGCGACAGGAGGATTTGCGTCAGGAGAAATTTCTATGAGGTCAAGCCCACGTCCTTTTGCTTGACGCAGAGCTTCCTCAAGGCTCATAACGCCAAGATTCCCCCCCTCTCCGTCAATAATCCGCAATTCGCGTGCGCGGATTCCTTCATTAATTCTTGTTCTATTGTGTTCCTGTTTAGTATTCAAAGTATTGTTATATAATAAGGATTTTTATGATAAAGTCAACGTAATAATATATATTTCATATTAAAGCCCGGATAATCTAACCGCAATATAAATAATAATCATACCTAATAAACTCATAATAGTTGTCCATACTGTTGGATGACGATGATGACTTTCTGGTAATAGATCACTCGCGCCAAGATATAGGAAGAACCCAGAAAAGACCGCAAGCACAAGACCTAAAGTATCTTTTGGAAGAGTAATAAAGAGGGAAATGATAATACCTATACTTGGAGCAATTGCATCAAGAGCCAGCCAACGAAATGCATTTTTAAGTGATACATTACCGCGCATGGCAAGTCCAACAGTATTCATACCATCAGAAAAGACGTGTGCCAGTACTGCAATAGCTATTACAATACCAACAGCAGGGGATACTTGGTAGGCAAGTCCAATGGCAATACCATCAAGTAAGCTGTGTACTGATATCCCTATTATTGCCCATGATGCTGGGCGCGTATGGTTGGTATTGTTGCAATCAATATTGTCATCATGTGTATGTGTGTGGAGATGAGAGAAGCGGTCAATCAACATATAGCCAACGAACCCGCATACAACTAATAACATGATTAATGATATTGAATATGATTGTGAAGATAGCGCGATGCTTTCCGGCAGAAGGTCAAAGAGCGCAACCGCAACAACAGCCCCGGCGCTGAACCCAAGGATAAGGTGAAGTTTATCGCGGAACGATAGTGCAATGAGTCCGCCAAGTAATGTCGTTGCCGCAATGGCTAACATTATTAGAATCATATAATCATACTAACATGATTATATTTGATGTTCCAATAAACAAAAAACACCCACTCTCGTGAGGTGCTTTTTGTATGCATAAAGGAATATTATGCGCGCTTTACGTTTATTGCGTTAAGGCCTTTTGGAGATTCTTCAGTTTCAAAAGCGACAGCGTCACCTTCGCGAAGTTCTTCAAATGTTACACCAACAAGAGAATTCTTGTGAAAGAATAGATCTTTTTCAAGACCTTCTCCTGTGATGAAGCCAAAACCTTTATCAGTAAGCCTTTTGATAGTGCCGTTCATGATAGTTGGTTGTTTAGTGGATAAAATACAAATAGAGATAATGAGAAAACGACGATTTTCTAAAAACAAATTTGCATAACCATATTATAACATATGGGTAGCATAGTCAAGGATTTAATGAATAAAAGAAAAAAGCAGTAGCTAATTGCCACTGCTCTGTTTCTATCATTAATTAATCGTATTCAATTTTACTTCCATCTATCCGCCACGGATATGGTTTCAGAATCGGTACGATTCTTTTTTGAAAACCAGGAGCAAGAGTTTCAAAAAATACAAATCTTTCTGGTAACTCTAGAGGTACCAAGATAAATTTCCCTTTTTCTTCGAATAGAGGTATTTCGTCATTGATAAGCATCCTTCCTTCTTCCACTTCACAGGAAATTTTGAATTTTAATCCACCATCAAATCCTTTTTTAATTTCATTGAAATTTGGCGTACCCACAGTTCTTTTTGTGAGGTCATCCATAGCAACTCCATAAGCTTCCTCAGAAATGAATGCGTAAAAATTATCTAGCACATCTTGATTTGGTGCCGGCCTCTCTTTTAGAACGTCATTTTCCCAATGTAATAATAACACCTCATCGTTTTGTACTAAGCCATTAATCATAGCAATATAATCATTGGCAATTTTCTTATCAACCATCCCTTGCTCCATAAATGAGTTATTAAAAGTGATAAACCAATTAACGGAGATACCATTGTTTTTAAATTCATCAAGTATCAATGGAATGTCTTTGCAGAACATTTTATTTTCTGCTTGCAATGGAATAAATTTATTTCCTTGAATTTTGTATCTTTTCTCTAAATCTTTTGATAAACAATACTGTGTTAAGATTTCAATAGATTTACCGTTTAAAATACAGTCATCAATGTATTTCTCAACCCACTCATTAATTTTGAGATTATTCTGACGAATTATTTTACTCCGTTCACGAAGCCACTGCATAATAGTTCTTGTTTGACGTTGTTGCATATTTACCTCCTTTTTTGTGAAATAATTTGTTTTTTTAAAAAGAACAATTTTAATCAACCCAATTTGACGTTTGAGTTGACTAATAATATTCTTTTTTTCTCTTTTCTTTTTATAACTCATGTACAATTAAGCAAATAAAATATATTTACTTGGGTCTCCGAAGGGACTTGCACCCTCAACCATTTCTTCCACAAAGAAACGCTCTTCTATTGAGCTACGGAGACCATAATATGTGGAGATGTCTCCACATATGACGTAACGGATATGTACGCCAGTTCCTCCTAATGAAGCACCAAAAAAATATTTTCCTCCAATAAATCTCATTTTTTTCTTTTTTGTTTGAATTTAAAAATTCCCCCAAATAGGGAGGGGGTTGATTTTATGCTATATAATTTAGAAATGCATCAAAACAACACTCTCCCTGTTTGTAGAGAAGTATGATGGTGGAGACGGTCAATAATAGTTTTATATCCACCCCCTTTCCCACCTAGCCATTTAGAGACACGAGCAACAGTTGTTGAACTTAGGCCAGTTTTTTGTTCTATAACATAGTAGGGGATTTTTGCAGTTAGCATTTCTGCTACTTTTAGGCGTTTCCCAAACTCATTAATCTCACCTTCAGTCATAAGGTCACGTAAAAAAGCCTTTGCCTCATCAGATGTTTTAAGAGCAAGAATTGCTTGTATAAATTGTTTGTTTTCTTTACTATTCCAATTCATATAACTAGTATAGCAAACACACTACTTTAGTCAAGTAAAGTGGGTAATGTGTATACACATATGGTGGTTTTCGGATAAAATCAAAATCAACTGAACAAACAAATTGCCACTCAATTCTTTTTCTACAAGATGACAGGTACCCCATTCTTAAGACAACAATTTCGGCAAAAAGATGAATATTTAGATAACTATCTAATCATGCTATTAAACTTAGAAATCTACTCAACATCTTTTGTATAAATAAAGATTCGATGGTAAGAACGTCCTTTTATTTTATTTCCTGATTCATCTTGATCTGTGTGGTATATGTCACATTTCTTGCCATCAAGAGTAGTATCACTTAAAACTAGATTATATCCTGATTCTGGGTGAGGCGGTATTTTCTCTACAATAACATCATTAAAAAAGCAAAGCTTACCAATTACCCCTGCTTTTTCTATTTCACCAGACCAAAACTCTGTTCCTTTCCATATTTCTTTGCTCGTGTCATTTAATTTATCCATAATGATATTGTAACATATTGTTTTGTGAGAATTTAATTTTGTTCTCAATACTAGCATCTCAGAATTGATAAAACAAAAAATCCACCGCAGTAGATTTTTTCTACTCTGGAGTACTTTCTTTTTTTAAATGTAATTCGCCTTCTTTATTTACTCTATAGATATTTTTAATCATTTCAGGGGTCATTTCCAGCATTACTTCTCCAGTTTCTTGGTTTATGGGTCTATGTGCATAATGACTACCTTTGATTTTTACGTTAGTAACTGGATTTTTTTCACCAACTTTAAACATTGGGGTGTCAGATTCAAAAATATAATTATTAGAGCCCTCTCTCATATAGGATGGATCCGGCTTTCCTTTTGAAAAAGATGGGAATGGTGTTGGTCTATGGCCAATTTCAATACGACCGGCCATATGAGAGTCTGTGCCTGTTGTGGAGCTTCGGACAACTTTAGTATTTTTAAAATCTTCGTATCCTTTTTCATCGACCACCCTATAAAAGTTATCCTCGTTAAATTTGTGGTCATCTAATTTTAACCATTCAATTTCTTGGTCGGTTTCTATTTTTAGTAGTTCTGCTTGAGTGTTTAAATTCGCTATAGTTTCAGTAATTTTTAAGTCTTGTTTTACTTTATCTGTTAATTCAGGGTTAGAGAGAGATACTGATTCTTCAATTTGTTGTATTTCATTGTCTTTATTTTTGAATTCAGATATATATTCCACGGCCTCATTTTTGAAGTTGGTTAGTTCGTTTTCGGTTGACTCTTGATCTTCAATTGGCTTTTTTGATTGATTAAAATTTTCAATGTCTGGTTCTATTCTATTGTTATCTTCTATGCTCATTGTTGTGTAGTACGGATTATTTTTTTGAGTTCCTCAATCTTCTGTTCTTCAAGTTTTTTTCGAAATAGATTAAGTAAATTCATTTTTGTATTTGTGAGTTCAAAAAGTTTATTTTTGGAATTGTGTTTTATACTCTGAAGTTTCTGTCTTTTATTCATAGTTTTATTATAACACAACATACTGATGTTTGGAACTCTTAATTGGAGAAAGATTGAATTTGAATTGAATATGCCATCTTTTGTTTCTTAGAAATAGAAAAAACCCACCGCAGTAGACTTTTTCTACCACTTAGTGGGTTTTTATGATGTTATTCAACCGTAATCGTTCCCTTTATAAAGTCAATAGCTGGCTCCGCGAACTGGACTCGAACCAGTAACCTACCGGTTAACAGCCGGTTGCTCTACCATTGAGCTATCGCGGAATACTTGTAATTCAAAGTCGTGCTTAGCGCTACAAAATAGGACTTCATCCTGCTTCGCTCCGCTTCGTGGAGTTTCGCAGGACAAGAGTACTATAACAAAAAGTTGTGATAAATCAAAGAGTGGCAGTTGTTTGGAATCAAAGTATGGCGTATGCTTATCAGATATGCTCATATCTATAAAAGTGTTTCCTGATGCTGGTAAAGACGCTGTTTTGCTTGATAGTAAAACCGATAGCAAACGCTTCAGTGTCTTTGTTAGGGAACCCGCATCACAGAATAGAGCAAATAGGGCAGTTATACGAGCTCTAGCGGGGCATTTTGATGTGCCAGAATCGCGAATTCGCATTGAAAAAGGCCACAAATCTATGAATAAGCTTGTCAATGTGGACATTCCAGAATAATGGGTTATTTAAGGCGACTGGGGATAGTCAGTTGACTTTATTAGACAATTATGCTATGATTATGTCAATCCTTACAAAGTCCGTAAGGATTTTGTTTTTGAACATTATCTGTAGATCTAATCTATAGATGTATGATCCAAAACCGCGGTGGAACGCTACCAACATTAGTATGACCGTCCCCTTTGGAGACGTGATAACTATTCGTAAGAATAAAATTCGTCGTCAGATTGTTGCGATTATGATAACCATTGCTGTTGTGTTCGGAGGACTTAGTTCTCACATAGCAGACGCGCAATCCATTGATGACACTTATATTTTTATCCAGAGACGTTTGGCCTATGCATTAGATCAAGTGTCACTAGATAACATTGCGGATGATGAACATGATTACAGTACTGATCCTCGTGTTCTCGCAATTCGCACATATTTTGAAAACTTAGACATGCCAGCAGCGCAATACGCAGAGGATTTTATCCGTGCGGCTGATGTGAATAATTTAACGGAGTGGTCGCTATTACCAGCGATTGCTAAATGGGAGACGACCGGTTGTCGTTATACCATAGAACATATTTCTAACTCCAGAGAGAATAATTGTTTCGGCTATGGTCCAAGTGGATATAGTTTTGAAAGTATTCCAGAAGGTATTGAGTATGTTACAGCAACACTTGCTGGCAATAATGAGCGTCTAGCCCATTACTATAATAGTGGTAAAACACTTGAAGAAAAGTTGCATCATTACAATTCAGTTAAGAAAGGATATGCAAAACGCATTCTTTCATCTATGGCAGAAATTGAATCACTTGTTGTAACTTCAGAAAATGCGTAATTTAAAAATGCAACCCATCGTTTGACGGTGGGTTGCATTTTTATTTGAAAGTAGTATAAATAGTAAGAACGTATAAATATTAACTACAAAGGAAAAGGAGGGTTTTTTTATGAAAAAATCTTTTGAACAATTTAAAGAGGGAGATATTCTCCCGAGTTGCAAGTATGTTCACACAGACCTTGAGATAGGGTCTACATGTGAAACTTGTGGAAGGTCTGTTGAGGCCATAAGGCCTCCTCTTCTTCCTGAAGAAGAGAGAGAAGTTCATGAAAAGGTTGTTGAGCAACCTCACGAACTTACTCTTTTTGATGGGGAAGAGAAATCCCCATTTCAAAAAGAAGAGAAAATGCGTTTTTCACCACCGGATAGTCATAAAGGCAA
>MFUQ01000005.1:6870-9215 GCA_001785725.1 Candidatus Nomurabacteria bacterium RIFCSPLOWO2_01_FULL_36_10b | reverse complement strand
AGGACCCGCCATAGCTGTCCATTGAGAAATTTTTTAAGAAAAATAATATGATATATTTATAGTATTATCAGGTTAAGTTTCTTAATTTCTTAATATATAAACATATGAAAAATATCACATTTCAAGCATTGCAGATTAAGATGACTAATGCGATAGAAAAATATATTCGTAAACGTTTAGATGGTTTTGAGAAACTTCTTCACATAAATAGTGATAATGTTGATACGCTTGGTTGCCATGTGCGTATACGTAGAGAAATGGCTGAACATCATAAGAAGGGGAAAGATGTATATCATGTTGATGCGACGATTGAACATAATGGTCAAAGTTATCGCGCTGATGCAAATCGCGACGACCTTTACACTGCTATTGATGAAGTTAAAGATGACTTGTCTCGTTTAATTACTAAAGACCTTTCAATTAAGAGGGTTGCTGAACGGCAGAGCGGAGCGAAAGTAAAGCGACTCTTGCGTAGCGGGTAATTAAAAGATATACTTTTTTATTATGTCTACAACATTTAAAATTATTATTGCTATTATTATTGTTGCTGTGTTTATACTTATTGGCATTGGAGCCAGTAAGAAAGCGCAAGCGCCAAACTCTATGTCTACATCGCAAGTTGGGACCGATACAGTTGTAATGACAACATCAATGGGCGATATAATACTTGAACTTTTTGGGAACGAGGCACCAACTACTGTTGAGAATTTTATAAATCTTATAAATGATGATTTCTATAATGGTACACGTTTCCATCGTGTTATAAAAGATTTTATGATACAAGGTGGCGACCAACAATCAAAAGACATTACTCTGGCTAGCAAATGGGGGACAGGTGGCCCAGGGTATAAATTTGATGATGAAATATATAAAGGAAATCATAATGGTATTGGAACAATCGCAATGGCTAATTCTGGGCCAAATACGAATGGCAGTCAGTTTTTTATAAATGTGGCGGAGAACGATTATCTTGATACAAAGCACACAGTTTTTGGACGCGTTATAGAGGGAATGGATATAGTAATGAATATATCTAATGCTGAAACAGGCATTAATGACAGGCCAGCCAATGATATTGTTATAAAGAAAATTGTAATAAAGTAAAATATCCCAGCGGTTAGATAAAACATCCCATTTTCTTCTGCTCCCCTAATGTAGGGGAGCTCTCCTGCGAAGTCGCGCTTAGCGCGACGTAGCAGGAGTGAGGGGTACTTTTAATACATTTTTTCTGATTCTCCTTCGCGAATTACTTTCTTAATAATAAAAGTTTCATTTATAAAATCAGCTTCTGTTACTTTGACGCGTTTTCCTTGCGCATCAAAAAAGAAAACATCGGGCCAACCATAATATGCGCGATATTTACGCCACTTAATTTCATCGGTATCTGTTTTAAGAAGCTCACCATCACTCTTCTGTGTTTTATGACAATGAGTAATTTTTGTTATGTCTTGTTCACGTTGCGCGATAGTTCCGTCAAAAATGCTTGGGAGAATTTGTATAAGTAATTCAGCGCCTTTTTCACCTAAGTGATTGTATAAATCAGTAGCATATTCATGACCAGTTAGTGGTATAGATTCTTGAGCAAGTATAGGCCCGGCATCAAGCTCATATTGCATAGATTGTATGGTAATTCCAGTTTCAGCATCTCCAGCGAGAATTACTGCTTCTATAGGAGTTGCGCCACGCCAACGTGGGAGTAGAGAATAGTGTATGTTTACGGTGCCATGCTTTGGAAGAGCTATAAGAGATTCTGGCATTATGTGGCCGTATGCGATGACAATAAATATGTCCCATGAATGTTTCTTCATTTCTTCATAAAAAGACTCGTCAATTTTTTCCGGCTGAAGTACTTTAATATTATGTTCAAGTGCCCATACTTTTGCTGGCGGTGGTACAAGTTCTGATTGTTTTCTTCCGAATGGGCGGTCAGGATTTGTTATTATCAAAGATGGAAGATAATCTGCGTCACGCAACGCATTTAATACAGGAATACATATATTTGGCGTGCCGAAGAAGGCAATATTATGTTTCATATAATTCTTTCTTATATTTCGCTATCTCTTTCTCTGATAATTTTCTAATTTTGCGCCCATGGTCAATAAAGAGGGTGCCATTAAGATGGTCAATCTCATGTTGAATAATTTGCGCCAAAAGTCCTCCCGCTCCGCGCGTAAATTTTTTCCCGTGCTCGTCGTACGCTTCAACAGTCAAACGTTCATATCTTTCTGTTTCGCCATAATACCAACGCACTGATAAACATCCTTCCTCTACCCATACTTTTTTACGAGAGTGTTTAATAACGCGCGGGTTGATATATACAAGATTTTCTTTTTTCTTTTGTTTCT
>MFUQ01000005.1:1655-6843 GCA_001785725.1 Candidatus Nomurabacteria bacterium RIFCSPLOWO2_01_FULL_36_10b | reverse complement strand
AACCCCATCTTGCTCTTTAGCAAGCGCCTCACTCATAGAATTTATATATTTCTGTATTTTTGGTGTAGAAATATTAGAAATAGGTATATCTTTCGCAATTGTATGAAGTACCGAATCGCCTTGTTGAATAATAGATGTTGCCATAATTCTATATTAGCAAGCATTTTGTATATGTCTAGTTATAAAGTTCCTTTAGGAGCTTTATATTATATTTTCTTCAAATATTCTACTAATTCATTTAATTTAACAGTTTCTTGCGATCTATTGTGCATGTTGCGAATTATGACAGTATTATCAATTGACTCTCTTTGACCGAATATGAGTACATACTCTATACCCATTCTTTCCGCTGTAGCAAGTTGAGTTGAAAGTTTATCTTTTGCTAGTGTTTGGATAATAGGAAGTTTTGCTTTTCTAAGTATTTCAATAATCTGTAAGCTTTTTAATTTTGCGTCAAAACCAAGCTGAATGAAATAAATCTTTGGCTTTTTAACTATGCGAGGCATAAGATGTTTCCACCATGATGATTCCATAATACGCTCCGCTCCAATTCCAACACCAACCCCAGGGATATCTTTCTTGTGGCCCAATGTTCTTGCAAGATAATTATAACGACCGCCGCCACAAATAGCTGAAGTACGTGTATTACCGGCTTCATCAATAGTTTCTTCCATGATTTCAAAAACAGTATCTGTATAATAATCAAGACCGCGCACAAGGTTCTTATTTATTCTATATGGGATATCAAGCTGGTCCAAATGCTCAAGAACACTCTTAAAATGCTTTTTAGACGCAGGAGAAAGACAACTGATAGAATCAGGTGCGTCTTCATTTATTTCAATTGTTCTTTGTTCTTTTGAATCAAGAACGCGAAGTACGTTAGTTTTTACTCTTTGACGATCTATGGTAGGAAGTTCGTTCATGAATTTACGATAATAGGCCTTCAGCATTTTCTCATACGCGCTTCGTGACTCTTTATCGCCAATTGAATTAATATCTACGAAAATATCCTGCGCTCCACCCTCGCGTAATATAGTTACAGTTGATTGAATTATAATAGCATCGGCAATAGGTTTTTCTGTGCCAAGAATTTCCATATCAAATTGGTGATGCTGGCGATAACGTCCTCGTTGGGGTTTTTCGTGACGGAAAAGAGGCCCAAAACTATATAACATCACAGGTTGTGGTTTAGATTTCATTCCGAGTTCAATATACGCGCGCATTATGCTCGCTGTAAATTCTGGACGTATAACAAGACGGTCCCCACTTTTTGTGCGGAGTTGGTACATTTCTTTTTCTACGATATCTGTACCCTCGCCGACCCCTCTAAGAAAAACTTCTTCATGCTCTAGTAGCGGGGTATTTATTGGCTCAAAACCATAATAAATAGCGATTTCTTGAGCTTTTTCAAAAAGGCCCTGCATTTCATAATAGTCCTGTTCCATTATATCGCGCATTCCTTTTACTGATATTGGCGTTTCTTTTAGTGATGGCATATATGTGTAAATTATACTGTTAATTTTTCTTATCTCTGCGAAGCAGAGATATTATCATTACGACTTTGTCTCATTATCATATTGGTCACGATGGTCTCCCGGCTTCACATTAATTTTTGAAAATGGCAAAAGTCTAAGCCAAGCCCTACCTACTATATATTTTTCTGGTAGTGGTCCCCAGAATCGCGAGTCCAAACTATTTGGACGGTTATCTCCCATAACGAAATATTCATCGTCGGCCAGTTTTATTTCTTTATCAAATCCAACAGCATGACTAATGTATGGCTCGTCAATTATAAATCCATTTGGATGCTCTTCATTAATGATAGTAATTACTGTCCCACGCAATTGAATTATTTCTTCAGGGAGACCAATTACTCTTTTTATAAAAAATCTAGATGGGTCATTTGGATATTTAAATATTGCGACATCGCCACGATGTGGCTCACTTAAACGATATGAAATTTGGTCAACGATAAGATATTGCCCATTACTAAATGTAGGTGCCATTGATTCGCCATTTACAATAAACGGTTGAGCTATAAACACGCGGATAGGAATTACAATTGCAAGACATATAAAAATAAAGCGAACAAAATCAATGATCTGCGCTTTTACAGAAGGCGCAATGCTTGCTTGTTTTATTTGCTTGCTTTCTATTGTTTGATTGGTTGGTGGCATATATAATAGATAAGTGTTGGGTAGTATACTATACTTTTTGACATAAATATACTTCTCTTCGCCAGAGGCGAAAATAATGTTCATATATCTTTCTCTCGTTATAGGCGATGAATATAATTTATATAATTATTCATTATATGAAATTCACATTTAAAATATGGATACTAATAATATTATTTATATTGCTTATATGTAGCATTATATTCTTTCCTATACGACAAACTGAAGTATCAAAAACAAATTTTATAGCAAGTTCTTCTTTCTTTTCAAATTACCCGCAAGGTAGTGTGATAATAGAGGAGACGGGACAACGTATAAGCGTTGCAATTGCCGATACAACGCAACATCGCGTCCAAGGATTGTCTGACGCTCCAGCCATTCCGATAGGAATGGGTATGCTTTTTCTTTTTGAAAAAGAAGAACAACATCCATTTTGGATGAAAGATATGAAATATGCTATAGATATAATATGGCTAGATAAAAATTCTCGTATAATTTATATTGAACGAGAATTAAAACTAGATACATACCCCAAATCATTTGATGCGCCACTCCCGAGTTTGTATGTTCTAGAAATGAAAGCAGGGGAGAGTAATAAATTAAATATCAACATAGGCGATTATTTATCAATAATTCGTTGATAATGTAGTGCACCCACTTGGACTCGAACCAAGGGCCACCGAGGTATAAGCTCGGCGCTCTACCAACTGAGCTATGGGTGCTCGTGATTGATTGTAATATAATTTTATTCAAAATGCACCTGGAATTTCTCGTGCTTGATTATATTGGATAATTCTGGGGAATTATCCAATCTAGGGTCATTCGTAATTATATGCTTTGCTTCAGCGCGGGCGGCCTCTACCATTTTTAAATTCTTTATTGCTTCCATGCCTAAATCAGAAAGCCCCCACTGTTTTATGCCAGCAAGGTCTCCTGTCCCACGAAGAGCAAGGTCAAGCTCTGCAAGTTCAAAACCGTTTTTTGCTTTCATGAATGCTTTTAATCTATCTGCTGTAGTGGGGCTTGAGCTACTAGTGAATAGCCAACAATATGCCTGATGCTCACTGCGTATCACACGTCCGCGAAGTTGGTGAAGTTGGGCAAGTCCATAACGTTCAGCGCCTTCAATAATAATCATAGTTGTATTTGGCACATTTACTCCCACTTCTATAACCGATGTTGCTACAAGTATGTCAGTTTTATATTCAGAAAATTTTTTCATAGTTTTTTCTTTCGCATCCTTACTCATCTTGCTATGGATACTATCAATACGATATTCTGGAAAAATTTCTTTTTGAAGTCGCTTTGTTTCTGTTGCAACGGATTTCATGCGCAACGCCATTTGCTTTTGAGGAGATAGAAAATTCCATTCGGTTTCTGTCATGGGTTGTGCATCGTCAGGTGACACTATGCGTGGGCATATTACATAAAGTTGCCTTCCACGTTTTAGTTCTTCGCGTATAGCATCATAAATTTCATTACGTTTAGTTGGTGGGACAATCTTTGTAATAACTGGCTTACGTCCCGGTGGCATACTGTCTAAAACACTTAAATCAAGGTCGCCATATATTGTAAGAGCAAGAGTGCGTGGAATTGGTGTTGCCGTCATAGACAAATAGTGAGGCGTTGTTCCGTGCTTGTGTACTAATTCCATACGTTGTTTTGTCCCAAAACGGTGTTGTTCATCAATAATTACAAGAGCAAGGTCCTTAAATTTTATGGATTTTTGTATAAGAGCATGTGTGCCAATTACAATAGGAATTTCTCCATTTGTTATCCATTTCTTAACTTGTATAGCAGAAATTGTTGTCCATCCTGATGAATTAACTTTACTAGGATATTTTCTACAACCGGACCCTGTCATTAGAGCGATTTGTATTCCGCTATTTTTAAAATATTGAATAAAATTTTCAAAAAGTTGTGTCGCGAGCACTTCTGTAGGCGCCATGTATGCGACTTGTAGATTCCCATAAGATTGCTTTCGCGGTCGATTTATAATAATTGTATGTGTAATAGCGGCGGCAATTGCAGTTTTTCCTGAACCCACATCTCCCTCGAGAAGTCGCGACATAGGTTTATCAGAATCAAGGTCATGGACTATTGTATCAATAGCATTTCGTTGTCCATCTGTGAGAGAAAAGGGAAGGTAATGTATAAACTCTTCTAACAGAGCATGGTCAATGCTAATATCATGAGCATAATGTTCTTCATAAATATGGCGAGATTGTTGTTTTTTTAATTGGATAAGAAAAATTTCTTGAAAAGAAAAACGTTTACGCGCCGAAATAGCGTCAGATTCTTTCTGCGGTTTGTGTATCCAAACAAGAGCCGTGCGAAGAACTGGCAGATGATATTTTTCTAGTATATATGAAGGAAGTGGGTCTTCAATTTGATTAAGAATATCAGGAGTAAGAATTTTTTCTATAGCATGGTAGAACCACTTTGAAGTAATGCCTCGTGTCTCGCGATAAATAGGATATCCAACTCTCATATGTTGGGAATCAGAAAATAGGGAACTATGACTATCAATTGGCAAGTCAGGAGCGTGCTCTATTTCTGGATTAGTAAGGGCTAGCCCATACTTGCTTTCGCTAACAGTACCAGTCAATTTAACTGTCTGTCCTTCATGAAACATTTTAGCAAGATATGGTTGGTGGAACCATATAATTTTAAGAGCATTACCAACCATATCAGTGAGTATTGCTTCAGTCATTGGAATACGGCTCTTAAATCCTCTTCGTAATTGTAATTTCCCAAGTTTCCCGTATAAAGTTACAACTTCACCTTTTGCTATGTCGCGTATAAGTTTAACTTGCGATATATCACTATAACGCACAGGAAAAAAGAAAAGAAGGTCGCCAATAGTTATGATGCCGAGCTTTTTTAGAGCGTTTTTCTGCGCAGTAGTTATGCGAAGAATTTTTTCTAATGGCGTCTTCATATAGCTAAATATCTTATTCTTAACCCTCCCATTCTGCTTCGCCACGCTAAGCGTGGCGAAGCAGAATACC
>MFUQ01000005.1:0-1645 GCA_001785725.1 Candidatus Nomurabacteria bacterium RIFCSPLOWO2_01_FULL_36_10b | reverse complement strand
CGTCAGACGAGGTGGGGAGGGTAAATTATTTCAAATGCTCATCAATCTTTGCAACCAGTTCATCCAATGTGAAACTTGACTTAACCATGTAATCATTCGCGCCAAGTTTTGTTGCTTTGGATATATCTTCATCAGACCCCAAATTTGAAAAAACAACAATTCTCATACCAGCAAATTTTGTGTCACTTTTTATTTGCTTCAAAATCTCAAAACCATCAATATGTGGAAGCATAAGGTCAAGTATAAGTAAGTCTGGCTTTGTCTCTGCTAGTTTTTTTATTCCATCTTCTCCATCTTTTGCTGATTCAACATCATAACCAGCTTTCTGTAATTTTGTCACAGCCAAACTTAACAAAAATTCGTCATCTTCAATAATAAGTATATTTTTTCCTGATGTTGTCATACGGCTTATATTCTATACTATTTTTTAGTTTGCGCAAATGGAAAAATTATTGTTACTGTAGTCCCGTCTTTTTCTGAACTTTCAAATTTTATAATTCCATGGTGGTCATTAATAATACGGTGCGCGGTAAAAAGTCCAAACCCAGTTCCTCCTACAGGTGATTCTTTTGCTTGTTTACCGCGTATACTTTTTTTAAATACCAGATTATTTTCTTCTGCTGTAGTAGTTGTACCAGCATTATGTACGCTTATTGTTGTTTGTTTATCATCATAAGAAATAGAGATACTAATTTCATTATTGCTATCTTCTGGGCTATATTTTATTGCATTATCAATTAAGTTTTCAATTACTATGCGTAGTTTCGCAACATCAGCATTAATTTTACACGGTGTTCCATTTGTGCGTAAAAGGATTGGAAGCATTTTATTTTTTGATACTGGAATAAATTCAGTCATAACTTCTTTAATTAATTCTTCAACATCAACAGAAGCCATATTATAATGGAAGCACCATGTCCTTGTTTTATTAGCTTGGCGCATCTCATCAATGAGCGCGATCATTCGTTCATTATTTTTATACCCTTCGTTAAGCACTTTTTTCTGTTCTAGTGTAATTGGCCCAAATTCACCATCAAGGAGCATTTTATATGCCCATTTTGTTCCTGTTAGCGGAGTTTTTAATTGATGCGCAATCATTGAAGCAAATTCACTTTGTGCTTTGATTTCTTCTTCAAGAATTGCAATACGTTCATTATTTATTTCATTTGATGACATGATGTAAGTATAGCATATTCCTAATCCTCATTATATTTCCAACCCCGGTCTTTTTTCTTTTTTGATTCTAATTTTTTATTAGCGAGTCTTTCTTTCTTACTTCCTTCTGTTGGAGACGTCACTAATCGGTCTTTTGTTGGGGCAAGCGCTTCATTTATAAGTTTATTTAATTTATAAATAGCTTTTTCACGATTTTGCAGTTGAGAACGTTCTTCTTGCGCCACAATTAAAATACGGCCATCCTCTGTCATCTTACTTTTAAAATTATCTAAAAAGAACTTTTTGATCTTTTCTTTTTCTTCTGCAGAAAAAATTAAACTATTATTTACGTTCCACTCTAGTTTAGCTTTGGTCTCAACTTTATTAATGTTCTGCCCTCCTTTTCCGCTAGACCTTACAAAAGTAATAGTTAATTCATTTTCAGGCACAGAAAATTTTGAATCATTTTTACCAACTGACTCTTCTTTTT
>MFUQ01000004.1:23278-25885 GCA_001785725.1 Candidatus Nomurabacteria bacterium RIFCSPLOWO2_01_FULL_36_10b | reverse complement strand
TTGACCTCTTTTACTTATATAATTTATTTGATTTTCCATGACATTATTATACTTTAATTATCTATTAATTAAAGATACTTTTAGTCTAGGTTTTGGGGTACCTGCCAAGATTTGAACTCGCGGAGGGTTTCCCCCCACACGCTTTCCAAGCGTGCGCACTAGACCACTATGCGACCTCTCCAATTATTCTTTTACTTCTTTATATGATAACACTAGAAGTGGCGACGCTACGAATATAGATGAGTACGTACCAATAAATGTGCCTATAAGCATAACAAGGGCTAGCACCTTTGTTGACTCGGGCCCAATTAAGAAAAGAATAAGGAGCGTAATCATTATTGTAAGAGAGGTGCTTATTGAGCGCGTTATTGTTTGCGTTATACTTCTACCAACAATGTTTGAAAAAGATTCTGCAATTTTATTTTCAGAATTAGTACGCAAATTCTCGCGAATACGGTCAAATGTAACAATAGTGTCATTTACGGACAAACCAAGAATAGATAGCAGACCAACGATAAATAAGCTATTTACTTCTATGTTAAGCAAAGCAAAAACTCCTGTGGGAATAACAACATCATGAAGAAGCGCCACGACAGCATAGACCCCATACAATGATGATGACGGGCCAAGACGTTTGCCGTCACGACCACGCGCAACATGACGAAAAGCGTACGCAACGAATAAAATAATCATTACCATAACAATAATCATTGCAATGATGGCTTTTGAACGAAGTTCTTTGCCAACAGATGGACCAACAGAATTAAAACGTTCAATTTTTGGAGTATGGCCATCTACAGTTAAAGTACCTACAAGATTCTCTCTTTCCTTCTCCGAGAGATCTCGTGTCTTTACTATAATATTCTTCTCGCCAAATGGTTGTACAGTACCAGTATATTTCAATTCAGAAAAAGATGATTGTATGGTAGCAATGTCTGGACGGACATCATAAGATACTTCCATTACTGAACCTCCAGTGAAATCAATACTTATATTAAGTCCTTTAGTAAAAATAATAATAAGTGATACGATAACAAGTACTGATGAGATGCCTAGATATATGAATTTGTTTTTGATGATAAACATAATATTTTGTAAAATCGTATTTTATATTATCCTGCCAATGGCGGGATAATTATTTATTAAGATATCTGCGTTACATCATCTTTCTTACCAGAAGCAAATCCAGCAGAATATAGAAAACGAAGAATATTACTATTGCTACGACCAGAAACACAGTAAAGGAAAAGACGTGAAACTGTAATTGCTGTGAACATTGATACGATAACGCCAAGAGAAAATGTTAGAGCAAATCCCTTTATGAGCGATGAGCCAAACCAGAACAAAACAACACCTGAAATTATACTTGAAATATTAGAATCACGAATTGACAACCACGCTCTGTCAAATCCATCGTGAATTGCGTCATATAATGTACGTCCATTTATCATCTCTTCTTTCATACGTTCAAAAATAAGAACATTAGCGTCAACTGCAATTCCAAGCGATATAATAAATCCAGCAATACCTGAGGCTGATAGTGTAACTGGAATTAATTTAAAAAGAGCCAACATAATAACACCATATATTATAAGTGCAATACCAGATAGTAATCCCGGCAATCTATACCATATAATCAAGAATAGGACAACAAAAACAAAACCAAATATTGTCGCATTAATACCTGCGTTGACAGCGTCAGCGCCTAATGATGGCCCAACTGTATTTGTTGAAATAAGAGAAATCGGAACCGGAAGAGCGCCGGAGTTTAGACGACCAACAAGTTGCTTCGCTTCTTCAGGAGTAAATTCACCAGTGATAATAGCATTACCATCAGTAATTTCCTGTTGTACAACTGGAGTTGAAATTGGAGCTCCATCTAGATATATAGCAATTGTTTTTCCAATATTTTCTTTTGTTAATTCTTTAAATAATTTGCCTCCTTCAGAATTAAACTCTAAAGATACGATCGGTTCACCCGCAAGTTGCGTACCACCGCCCTGACTGAACTGAAGAGTCGCTTTTGACAGATAACGACCAGTTAATTTTGTATCAACATAATTTGGATCTTGGGTCGCAAGTCCTTTTGGACGAAGTGTTTGATCATTTTTAAAACGTTCTTTAAAATCATCAATTGCAGAAATAATTTTTTCTCTCTCTTCATAAGAACGCTCTGTCTTGAATTCAAGAAGTGGGGTCTGGCCAATCATTGCCACAGCTTTTTGTAAATCAGTTATACCCGGCAACTCAACAACAAGACGATATTCTTTTCCTTCTCCACCTAGTGTTGTACTCTCAATTTGAACATTCGGTTCAGAAACACCAAAAAGATTAACACGGCGTTCAATAACGTCGCGAAGAGCTTCCATTGATGATTTTATATCAGCATTTGCCACAGCACTTGTGTCGGCATGATAGACCAAATAACTACCGCCAGAAAGGTCAAGCCCCATACGAAATTGGTGCTTAGATTCCTGATTCATTTGAGATGTATAAATGAAGTATCCCAAAAGGACTCCCAATGCCAACATAATAATCGCTCCGATTCGTACTTTCAACATATGGCAAAGATTCTATACTTTTTTTTGTGAAAATGCAATTCCCCTC
>MFUQ01000004.1:21217-23272 GCA_001785725.1 Candidatus Nomurabacteria bacterium RIFCSPLOWO2_01_FULL_36_10b | reverse complement strand
TCCCCAGAATTGGGGAGGGTTATGGATTTGTGTGGGAAAAACAAAAACAAAAATCCCTTGCGGGACTTTTGTATTAGAAATTATTTAAGAGTAACTTTACCTCCCGCTTCTTCAATCTTTTTCTTCAAATCTTCAGCTTCTTCTTTCTTCATTCCTTCTTTAAGAATTGAAGGGACAGCGTCTACAAGATCTTTGGCTTCTTTTAGACCAAGTCCGAGAACTTCTTTCACAACTTTCATAACAGGAATTTTAGCGCCACCGTCACTTGTCAATTCAACAGTAAACTCTGATTTTTCTTCTACTACTACTGCTGGACCTGCAACTGCTACCACAGCCGCTGATACGCCAAATTTCTTTTCTAGTAATTTCACGAGTTCATTCAATTCCAATACTGGCATTGACTCAACTTGCTCAACTAACGTCTTGAACTTCGCAGGAACTTTTACATCAGCTCCTATTTCTTCCTTTGACTCGCCAGAATCTTTGGCGGGAGCGGCCCTCTTAACTTCTTCTTTTAATTCTTCTACGGAAGCAGAAGTAGTTTCTTCTGCTACTGTATTTGTTGTTTCATCTGACATATACTTTTAAAATAAATAATTAATAATTTCTTTTTCCTTCCCCCTCCTTCGGAGGGGGTTAGGGGGAGGCCTTCTTTTCCATTCCCCCCTCCTGTTTAGGGCTAGGGGAGGATCAAGATTTTTGCTCCGCAATTTTATTAAGAGCAACCACAAATCCTTGAATAGGAGAATTGATTACATTAACAAACATTCCACGAAGTACTTGCATACTTGGAATCATAGCGATGTCATTCATTGCAATAGCATCTATATAACTTCCTTGAAAAACTCCTCCTACAAGAGCGATGTTGTCTTCATGACCTTTACGAAATGCATACACCAATCGCGCCGGGGCTGTTTCATCATCGTGAGACCATGTAATAGCTATATTTCCTTCAAGAGAAGGCATCGCACCTTTAATACCAAGCGTATCAAGGGTGCGAGTCAAAAGCGTCTTCTTCGCAACTTTATATCCAACACTTTCACTGCGCAAATTTTGACGCATATTTGTTGAATCAACAACTGACAATCCTTTAAATTGAACGAATGTCATTGCCTTTGCTCCTTTCAAAGATTTTTGCAATTCATCAACAATTTCTTTCTTCTTACCGCGTGTGATAGTCATAAAATTCCCAGTTTTATATCCGGCAACGCCGAATAATAATATATTCTAGTAATAAAAATCGACCCGCTTAAGGCCGAGAAACAGAGCATACTTCTCCATGAAGCGGAGTGAGAATTTTCTGATCTACGTAGGATGTTATGTAACAAAATAATACTCTTTCTATTACAACCTACGGTCTTTGACCTTACTATGACTATGCTACTTATTTAAAAAAGTTTGTCAAACCCACTGCTTCCACCGCCCCCACTCTGCTACGTCGCGCTAAGCGTGACTACGCAGAGTACCCCCTCCTTTCAAAAAGGAGGAGGTCAGAATGGACGATTACGATAATATTGGATAACTGTGTATAACATGTCCTATGAAATCATAAACATGCTATACTAAATGTCTAAATGCCTTTGGGCCGGCCCTTATGTATGTAAGGGAGAACAAGAAAGTCATTAGATAAGATCTCTAATGGCTTTTCTTATTTCGTTAAACATATCTTCCGAAATAATTCCAATCTTTGTATTAAGTCGTTTTGTATCAATCAACCGTATTTGAGATAAAATAACATAAGATACTTTTCCTTCAACAACACCAATTAACTTGTGATATGGGTTCTTTTTTATCGAAGTAGTAAGAGGTAATATCCAACAGACTTCTTTACTAAACCCACGAAAAATGATAACCGGTCTCTGGTGTGTTCCCCCCTTGCCATTCTGTTCGTATCTAATATTTACACCTAACGCACACCAGCGTATTTCTCGAACTTTATAAAAATTTCTAGTAATGTGAGAGTGGATATTAATCTTCTGATTATTCCACATCGCAAAATCTTGTTCGTTTGGAACATTAACAGCCTTCCTCATATACATCAATTATACATGAAAT
>MFUQ01000004.1:20607-21165 GCA_001785725.1 Candidatus Nomurabacteria bacterium RIFCSPLOWO2_01_FULL_36_10b | reverse complement strand
CGACCCTCCACAGAATCGGGGAGGATATCCGAAATGACAAAAGTTAATATAACGTGCTATATTTTAATCATAGCAGATATCTAGGTCATATAGATATGAAGACTGTTATGAATTATATATTTCATTATCGATCCTTCAAAGAGCGAAGGAAAATATTGCGTCATCGCATGACTCCACAAGAATCTATCTTGTGGAATTATTTGCGTAAGAACAATCTCGGAGTCAAATTCAGACGACAAATTAGTATTGGACCATATATCGTGGATTTCTATTGTGGGAAATACAAATTAGTCATAGAAATAAATGGACCATATCATAATTACCAAGCCCTCTATGACATGGGCAGAACAAAATTTCTCTCATCACTTAATCTGAAAGTTCTTATTTATATGAATGAAGAAATAGAGAATAATATTGAACATGTTATAGAAGATATCAAGAAAATAATTGGTAAGTAACTACCCACACAACCAATTTCTTAAACCCTCCCCGAATCTGGGGAGGGTCAATCTGCCTCTCGGCAGATTGGGGAGGGGACAATAAAAATATCCCACACAT
>MFUQ01000004.1:18831-20596 GCA_001785725.1 Candidatus Nomurabacteria bacterium RIFCSPLOWO2_01_FULL_36_10b | reverse complement strand
GCCATGAGGCGGGGTTTTGTTTCTTAACTTGATAATCATAATAACTATCAAATATAAGTTGATTACTTAACTGATTAGAACATTAGTCAACAATGTGTCCGTAAGCTGTTTTGTAATCCTGTGTGAGATTGAGAGTGTAGACAGCATCAGCAGTTGTGTTGTTATCATCTGCATCATCCCAACCAATACCTGCTAGAATCGCACGAACAGAATCATCATCTAAGTTACCGCTTGTGTTTGGAACGATAATCTGAAGAGTAAATGTTTCTGTGTCACCTTCATTAACCTTAAATGTTACTCCACTTGCGTCTTCATCAGCAGTTGAAGAAAGTGTTGCTGTAGGTGTAGTTGCTGTACCAGCAGTCATTTGAATGTGGAATCCAACACCTTCTGCGGTTGTTGGAGCTGTAACTACAGCATCATCATCAAAGTCTGTATTCGTTGTGAGATTTGTTACCCAAACATCAGTTCCGAATGCTTCAACATCAAAACCTATAGTAAGTTCAGCGTAATCATTGTTTGTACTATCAACAGATATGCTTTCTGCATCCATAGTACCAGGCGTAACAATAATACCCTCAACGAGTAGAGATTGGTCATCGCCAGTTACGGCACCATTTAGGTCGGTAACAGCTTCTTTGGTATCATCACCTTCTACATCAATATCGTCTGCATCAACATCAGCAGATAGTATCTGACCTCCATCGTAATTACTTGTATTATCTAGCTCATTAACTTCTATAATAAGCTTGGCAATTACGGTCTCACCTGATGGAATAACAACTTCATTCTTTTCAAAATTCCATTCTAGACATGGGTCTTCATCACTTTCTGCGAAAGAAGTGTTTCCTGCTGTTGCGGAAAGATCACATTCTGTAGCAGTTGTTGTTGTGGCCACAATCGTATCAACGTCGTATTCCTCACCATCAATTTCAAGAATTGTCTCATAAACTACAGTTGCGTAAGTTTCATTTACAGAACCACCGAGAGTGCCATCAGTAAGGTCAGCTTGAATACCAATATCATTGATTTGAAGGTCCTCTCCATCTTCATCTGCTTCAATTTCAAATTCTAGAACCGTTACTTTAGTACGATTAGAATCATCAACTTCTACAGCTGATGCGTCTGGGTTATCATCACCCTCGCGCACTGTAAATTCATTATCTGTACCTTCAGCATCAAGTGTTACTGTTGCTGGGTCGCTTGTGTCGCCAGCATAACCTGTAATACCCGCTGTGTCAGTTACACGCATACCTTCTGTTGGAATACTAATTTCCCACTCTTCAGGCGCGCTCTCTATATTACTAGAAATGTCAGCTTCAACAGTAATAACCGCTTCATCTCCTTCCTTTAGAATCTTGTTGATTCCAGAAAATCGAAGAGAATAGTCATCAAGTGTTGTATCGGTGTCATCTCCATCATATATATCATCATCCCAATTATCATCATCTGACGCATCTACTGTATCTACTTCTTCTCCGTCAATGAGAAGTACAATATCTTCAAAGATATCATTCGTAGGGTCATCTTCTGCATTAGCTGTCGCAGGATCAAACATGAAGTCAATACGCTCAAGTAGAACGTCAGAGTCCTCCCATGTTACTTCAAATCTTGCGATTTCCTTTCCAGTATCACCTTCTAGAACATCAGAATCATTACCATTCTTGCCGTCAAAGTCCTCTACAGAGGCCTCTGAACCGCCTTCAATGATAAAGTCCTCAAGGTCTATGTCGCTACTATCATCGTCTGAATCATCGTCTGAATC
>MFUQ01000004.1:16548-18816 GCA_001785725.1 Candidatus Nomurabacteria bacterium RIFCSPLOWO2_01_FULL_36_10b | reverse complement strand
AGCGGCACATGCTGCAGAAACTGCAGAACCTGTCATAGCTCCAACAACACCATCAGCTGTCAAACCTTTTGAGGTTTGGAATGCTCTAACACCTGCCATAGTCATAGGACCATAACTACCATCTGCTGAACCAACATTATACCCCTTTGAATTGAGACATGTTTGAAGAGCAGATACCGCACTTCCTCTCATACCAGAACGAAGTGTTATCGTGTGGTTATAAGCAGAAGTGGTGGAACCACTTGTTGCCGCGAGAATTGCCGATGCTTGGGACTGTGAAAGTCCTAGAGCAAGAAGCAAGTCCATGGTCAACGCAGTAGCTGATGCTTGCATCGTCATGCCGAGAGCTACGGCAATAACTACAGCACCTGCTACAATTTTGTTTTTAATACTCATAATGATTACTAGTAATCGACTGTGAGTATCGGTCACTACAAAATGTGATGAGAAGGATTATCCCGCAGGAAGCGGGTATCTTCCAAGTCATCAAATAAGAGAGAACGATAACATACAATCAATATTGTGTGTATCCTGTGTCCGTGACCAACGAACACGCGATACGGTTAACTTATTAACCTTTATTCTGCGAAGCCTCGCAAGGCGAGGCGAAGAAGAACAAAAGATTAATAACAATAAATAAAAAATATACAGTATTCCGTTAAACTCTTTCAGAGTTCAACAGAACTCGCTTTCGGCGAGATTGTCTGATATGCGGTTGACAAAGATTATAAAAATAAAGAGCACATTACATGTGCCACTACTATTATACGGTGGCAAAGAATAATATGCAAATGGGTAGTCAAATACCCTGTGGACTAAAATAGAAAACAAACAATCAGGAAGTCCGTTAACAATTTATTGTCCTTTTATATTGCATACTACAATACTGCATACAATGTGCGTCATATATGATGACGATATAATACGGTCGTTATGACATTTACATCATATGTAATATGTTGTATTTCTTTTACCCTCTCCCTTTGGAGAGGGTTTGGGGTAGGCCTCTTTTCTTTTACCCCCTCCTTTGGAGGGGGTTTGGGGGAGGCCTCTTATTCTGGGAGGACACTAAACTATTTCTAAAGGACATAATGTCCTTTAGAAATACAGAAATGTCCTTTAGAAATTATTCAATGTCCTTTATTCTACAATCTTATATTTACTCCAACGTTTAGTGCCAATCTTTGTAATCACCTTATTATTCATCAAATCCTGAAGATCACGCTGAAGTGTTTTTTCACTACATTTTATGATACGGGAGGCAATATCTTTTATAGTCACTTCACCAATGTCCTTTATAATTTCCATAATTTGTCCTTTACGATCATTCTTAAGGACATCTTTATATGACTCTTGTCCTTTAGAAATGTCCTTTATGCTAGAATGTCGATTAGAATTATTAATATTATTATTTTTTGTAACATTAGTAATTCCTGGATCCTTATTATAAGAGTTTTTCTTTTTTTCTTGTATATTAGATGTATTGGAAGATGATGCAGAATTATGAGAGATAGATGGTACATCTTTATCAAAAATATTAGATAAATCAACATTATTTTCTTGTATCTTCTTATCTGTGGAAAAGATATTTTCTTTTATATTTTCAACTCGCCCAGATAGATGAGTGTGCAACGCTAGAAGTTCTCGTGTAAGAAGCGACGCATTAATATCGGAAACATATTCAATGTTTTTAGCGACTGTTATAAAGGACATTAGTGAATCTATATGAGACATCATGTAATTTATTCTCAATATTAATTCCCTTGAATCATAGTCATAAGGGACATGCCCTATATCAAGAAGCTCAAGGACAGTATTACGGACATTTTTCTTTAGTATATCAATGTCCTTTAGATGATTAGTGATTAAAAATATTGCAATTACTAGCTTTTCTATGCGTCGTAGCTCTTTATAAAGGACATTTTGACTAGTGGAAGAGAAGGCGCTTTCTATCAAAACGTCATCATTTTGGTTCTCAGAGACATTTTTCTGTGGCATCAAGGACATGGTCTCAAGGACATAATCCGCACTCATGTCCTTTATAAAAGACATCATTACGGACATGTCGTTTAGAATAATAAATTCATTATAAATATATACTTTCAAAACTCAAGGGTGCATAAAGGGTGGAAAAGTTTTACTATTTATAGTACCTCCTCTGCCCGCGCTAAGCGCGGGCATCTACCACTATAATTAGGGGGGAGACAAAGAATCTTATCTTCTTATGCTCCCCTAGTGTAGGGGAGCTCTCCTGCTTCGCCACGCCAA
>MFUQ01000004.1:9437-16538 GCA_001785725.1 Candidatus Nomurabacteria bacterium RIFCSPLOWO2_01_FULL_36_10b | reverse complement strand
AGCAGGAGTGAGGGGTACAGATATCAACAATATTATGATATAATCTGCATTATAAATTATGTCCAAAGCAACACTAGATACTACTAAAAAGAATGGAGGGCTATCAGAAGATGATATGCGTCGTCGCAAGCGACATACTATTATAGCTCTTATATTCTTTTTATTGACAATAATATTTGGGCTTGCTCTATTCCGCCAAGCTGGTATTGCAGGAGATACACTACTGAATGTAATGAAATTGGTATTTGGTTCGGGGCGATATGGGCTACCTCTTGTATTTCTTATATTTGGGATTATTCTCTTACGACATCGTGAGGAACGCATGCGTATTGATAAAACTATTGCACTAGTTTTAATGACATTAACATTACTTGGTATTCTTTCTACAATTCAACATATATTCGCTACTTTTGGTGGTGGGGGTTTTGTGGGATATGTTGTAAGCACAGCTCTTATCCGTCTATTTAATACTGGTATTGCTGTGGTTATTCTTTTTGTCATCTTTCTTGCAAGTACTGTTGTCATGTTTCATTGGACATTACGTATTCCAGATTTTTCATTTACTGAATTTTTATCAAGTATTTTATCTTTATTTAAATCATCTTCATCGCAAAGTATACGTGTGAGTGGTATGACAGATGATTCTTTAGAAGATGCTGAAAAAATATCTGGTGAAGAATTAAATAAAGATGACACGGATAAAGAAACTAAGGTATCAGAAATGACATCTACACCAAAATCAAAGGTAGAAGAAAAAATAAATGAAACAGCAAATATGATATCTGCGGTGAATAAACTTCCAAGCACATATACTCCACCTATTCTTTCTCTTCTCTCTCGCACAAGAGGAAATTCAAGTACAACAAATATCCAAGAAATGGCAGAAATAATTCAGAAGACACTTGCTAATTTTAATATTGAAGTTGTAATGGATGAAATTATCATAGGACCATCAGTAACTCGCTATGCAATGCGCCCAGCGCTAGGAACAAAACTTTCACGTATAAAAGGACTTGAAAATGAACTATCGCTAGCATTAGCGGCTCATCCAATTCGTATTGAAGCACCAATTCCAGGTAAATCGCTTGTTGGAATTGAAATACCAAATCAAGAAAAGAGTTTGATTGGATTGGGCTCAATGCTTGATGAAGATGAGTTTAGAAATACAAACAAATCTCTTTTGGTATCAATTGGAAAAGGTGTGTCTGGAAAAGCGCATTTTGATGATATTACAAAAATGCCACATATACTTATTGCTGGAGCTACAGGATCTGGCAAATCAGTAATGGTTCATAATCTTATTTTATCTTTGATATTTGCTCATGGACCAGAATATGTGCGTTTCATACTTGTTGACCCAAAACGCGTTGAGCTTACATTATATGATGGTATCCCCCACCTTCTTACTCCTGTTATAAAAGAAGCCAAGAAAGCTATACTAGCGTTTAAATGGGCGGCAAATGAAATGAGTAATAGATACGAGATTTTGGAACAAAATAATGTACGTGATATCAGTTCATATCATAAAACAATTGTTGAACCAGCTTATACAGAAGCAACAAAAAATGGCATGTCAGATGAGGATACTCTACCAGATCGCATGCCATACATTATGATTATAATTGATGAGCTTGCTGATTTAATGCAATTATATCCTAGAGAACTAGAATCTTCTGTGGTTAGATTAGCACAAATGTCACGGGCAGTAGGAATACATCTAGTACTTTCTACTCAACGCCCGTCAGTAAATGTCATTACCGGCTTAATAAAAGCTAATATACCAGCGCGTGCCGCTCTAAAAGTAGCTTCTCAAATTGACTCACGCACAATTTTAGATACACCGGGCGCGGAATCCCTCCTTGGTCGTGGGGACCTACTATATAGAAATGGGACAATGTCGGAACCAGAACGAATACAGTGCGCCTATGTTCCTGAAGATGAAATAAAAAGTGTAGTGAAGTATATAGTTAAACATAACAGAACAGAATTTGTTGATGGAATTGATATACCAGATACAATAGACGACGATAGATCAATAGTAAGTGGGACATTTGATAGTAGCGATAATGATGATGCTATTTTTGAAGATGTTCGTATGATGGTTATAAGAAGTGGTAAAGCAAGTACCTCATATATTCAAAGAAAATTCAGAATTGGTTATAGTCGCGCCGCACGTTTAATGGATATGCTTGAAGAAGCCGGTATCATTGGACCCGGGCAAGGATCAAAACCTCGTGATGTATTAATTAAGTCCACAGATGCAATGGGTGGAGTTGATTTTTCTTCTAGCGTAGAAGATACGGGTGGAAATTCATCAATTGACACATCTGACGACGATGATAATCTTGTTTAATATGAAACTCTCCCCACGTACTATAGGATATGGATTGATTGCCATATTAGTAACAGCTCTTATTATTTTTGTTATATACGAATTGCGAGGAATATCTAGAGGTCCTGAAATTACTGTAACATCTCATGAACAATTTAGTTCTTCAGCATCATCATTTTTAACTATTAGTGGAGAAATACGAAATGTTAGTAAATTAATTATAAATGGAAATAACGTTATACCATATACTAATAGCACATTTTCATATCCAATTATATTATCCGCTGGGATAAATAGCATAATACTTGATGGGTATAGTAAATTTCAAAAACACACACGTATCCAACTAGATATATTCGGAAATTTTGATGAGTGGAAACCAGAGCTATTATCTGATATAATAGAGCCATCTTCATAAATTGAAGCTGTTTATTATTAATTAGATATGCCACATTTGGTGGTATATAAATTGTTTTATGTCAAAGAAAAAAGAAACCAAGAAAAAAACACCCACAACGCAAGATGTATCTGAATCATTAGTTCCTATAACATTGCTAAAGGAACGTGCGCCAGAATTAGCTACTCCTAAACGCGATGTAACGGTTGAGTTAAAAGATACTATAAAAATGATCCAAACACGTTTTGGAGAAGGGGCAATTATGAAGTTGGGCGACCAACCAAAAGTCACTGTTGGAGTTATCCCATCTGGTTCAATAGGGCTTGATTATGCTCTAGGCGTAGGCGGTTATCCTCGCGGACGTATTATTGAAATATATGGGCCAGAATCAGGCGGCAAAACAACATTAACTCTTCATGCTATTGCAGAAGCGCAAAAGCAAGGAGGAATTTGCGCATTCATTGATGCGGAACACGCGCTTGACCCAGAATATGCAAAAAAATTAGGAGTTAAACTTGACGATCTTTTAATATCTCAACCCGACACAGGAGAACAAGCACTTGAAATTGTGGAATCGCTTGTACGGTCTGGTAAAGTAGATATGGTCGTTATTGATTCTGTCGCCGCGCTTACTCCAAAAGATGAAATTGAAGGAGATATGGGAGCCCAACATATTGGCAAGCAAGCGCGACTTATGTCACAAGCGCTTCGCAAACTAACAGCAATTGTTAGTAAGAGCAAAACTATAATTATATTTATAAACCAAATACGTATGCAGATTGGTGTTATGTTTGGTTCACCGGAAACAACTCCTGGTGGTAAAGCACTTAAATTTTATACTTCTGTTCGCATAGATATTCGTCGTATCGCTCAAATTAAAAAGGGCGAAGAAGTAGTTGGCAATCGTACTCGTGTAAAAGTTGTTAAAAACAAGGTCGCCGCACCATTCCGCCAATCAGAATTTGACATTATATATAATGAAGGCATCTCGCGCGAAGGAGAATTGCTTGCATTAGGAGAAAAGTATAAACTCGTGCAGAAAGCAGGAGCCGCCTATAGCTATGATTCTTTGAATGGTCAAGAGTACAAACTTGGACGTGGTTATGATGCATCCCGCACATTCTTACGCCAAGAAAAAGCTGTGCAAAGTCAATTGCTAAAAGATATTAGAAAAAAGATGGCGGAAATGGTTTAATCATATCCCCTCCAGTCCCACTAAGCGGGACTACCCTCCCCACCTCGTCTGACGAGGCGGGGAGGGTTTGGGAGGGGAATAATACTCTTACGAGTATAATAATTATGTCACTACTTACATATAACGAAATAAAACCAAAAAAATTCATATTGCATGAAAATGCTCCGTGGGAAGTATTGGACTCTCAAGTTTCACGTAAACAACAGAATAAGCCATATAACCGCACGCGCTTACGTAACTTAAATACAGGGCAGGTTATAGATTGGACATTCCACGTAAATGATAAGGTGGAAGAAGCTGATATAAATAAAAAAACTATTACTTATCTTTACTTTAATAATAAAAAAGATGAGTATTGGTTCTCTGACCCAAAAAACCAACAGGATCGTTTTACTTTAAGTTCTGTTATTGTTGGAGATGGTATAAAATTTATAAAAGAAAAAAATCCTGTAGACGCGCTTACGTTTACTAACACTAATGGCGAAACATCAATCATTGGAATTTCATATCCGATAAAAGCAAGTTTACTTGTAACTGATGCCCCGCCAAATATTAAAGGCGATACGGCAACTGGTGGTCGTAAAACTGTTACACTTGAAACTGGTATTTCAATTCAAGCACCACTTTTCATAAACACAGGGGATATAATTATAATTAATACTGAAACAGGCGACTATGCAGAACGAGAAGAAAAAGCTTAGTGTACAAAGAAAAATCCCCCCCGTCAAACGGGGGGGATTTTTCTTATGATTCAATATATGGAAGTAACCCCATAAATCGCGCGCGTTTTATGGCAAGCGACAAAAGACGCTGATTTTTAGCACAAACTCCTGTGCGCTTTGCGGGCATAATTTTGCCTGTTGGCGTTAGGAACTTGCCTAATGTATCAATATCTTTGTAATCAATATATTTTATGTTGTTCTGTTTAAAGTAACATTGTGTCATATAATTAAAATGGGATATCCTCTGGATTAATATCATCATCAGGATACTCAATTACATCTATCTGCCCCGCTTCAGGAAGTTCAGTTGTAGCGCCTTCTGCTCCACTTGCTGAAGTAGAACCGGAGCCACCAGATCTTGCGCCAAACTGAACACGATCTGCGATAACTTCCGTGCGATATTTCTTTTGCCCATCTGGACCGTCCCAACTACGTGTCTGCATACGACCCTCAACCAAAGCTGATGAACCCTTATGCAAATATTGCGCAGTCGTTTCTGCCTGACGACCGAATACTACTATATTGTGATAATCAGTCGCTTCTTTTTTCTCACCAGTTTTTGCATCCTTCCAGAAACGATTTGTTGCAAGAGAGAAACTCGCAACTTTCTGACCTGATGGGAGCGACTTGAGTTCTGGATCTCTAGTCAAATTACCAGCAATGAAAGCTTTATTTAGATACATACTAACTAGAAAAGGACTTCATCTTCCTCGTTGTGCGAGAAACAAATCAGCCTTTATATTTATACTAAAAACAATTCTACTAATTAATAAAGAGGTTGGCGGCTATCAATTAAGTATATATTCTTAAAAGAAAAAAGACAAGTCCGTGTAATTATTCAGTTTATAAATATATATTAAATCGTGTTTTAGATTATACAGTCAAAGTATCTAATTTAGCATCTAATTCTTCTTCATTAACTTCTTCTGCTACTTTTTCTTCTTTAACGTCTTTATTTATTTCTTCGCCAATATCAACATGAATATCTTCTAACGACTCTTTCTCTATTAGACCAGAGGCAGGTGTTTTTGCATCATTATCTTGCGAATTTTGTCTGCGACTTATGCGTTTCTTTGGCATTGTATCTTCACGTACCGTTGTAATAAACAAATATCTAATACAATCAGTATTACTATCCATTGCGGTCTGCAAAGCCAATGCTTTTTCTGGTGATAATGTAAATTTTACCCAACCAAAATATGCATTAGTAAAAGTTACTTGCTTATTCTCTATTGTCATTAACATAGGGTAGGCCAAATCTATTAATTCGGTTTCACCTTCAGTTATGATAGCGCCACCAAGTTCAGCAAATAGCGACTTGATACGAGATACGCTATCAGCAATACCAGCATCTCCAATTGTTGGAAGTAATAGGAAACTCACTTCATAAATACGCGGTTCACGCGTTTCATTTTCCATAATATAAATGATAGTGATACACTCGCATGATTCCTTCTCCAATAGAGAAACAATAATAAGAGTATATTCTGTATCGTTAAGTAATAATCGCACACACCCTGAATATGACAGACACCATATTCACTGGAAAAAAGATGTGTTGATTGCTAGCGTAGCATAATAGATAAAAAAGTAAAGAATACGTTATTATTCGCCGTCGGCGAATAATATTTATATTAAAATAATTATTTATAAAAATAATCTTTTTACATTATCTTGCATTTGTTTCTGAAGTTCTTCATCTGTGAGATTTAGTACATCAACCACTTTCTTATATACTTCTATAACATAAACAGGTTCACATCGTTTGCCACGATATGGAACTGGAGCAACATACGGCGCATCAGTTTCTAATAAAAGCCGATCAATAGGCACAGCGCGTATAAGTTCCTCATACTCTGTTGCAAATGTGATAACACCTGTAAAAGAAATATAAAACCCAATATCAAGAAATCGTTTTATAATATCAATATTACCGGCAAAAAAATGTACATTACCTCGTGGCACTCTACCCAACCCTTCCTGGTGAGGATAATATTCTGACAACACACGCAATGAATCCTCATATGCATCATATGTGCCTTTTGTTGAGCGGTTATGAAGCATAAGTGGTTTATTATTCTCTAATGCGCACTCTATTTGCACACGAAATGCTTTTTCTTGAGTAGAAATTATTTCAGGAGTTTTTTCAATATTATAATAATCAAAGCCACATTCCCCAACTCCTACAACTTTTGGATGAGCTATCATGTTTGAAAGTGTCGCACGAGAAATGTTATCGTCAGAAATTTCATTTGGATGCAAACCAACTGTAGCAAATATATTGTCATACTTCTCTGCTAGAAGTATCGCTTGATTAGAAGTTGTTTCATTTGTTCCAATCGTAATCATAGTAACTCCTGCATTAAGAGCACGTTTAATAACATCATCACGGTCGGCTTTAAATTTATCATCAGTAAGATGGCAGTGTATGTCGTAGTACATAATTTTTATTATA
>MFUQ01000004.1:0-9395 GCA_001785725.1 Candidatus Nomurabacteria bacterium RIFCSPLOWO2_01_FULL_36_10b | reverse complement strand
TAGTGGTAAGGACTAATCTTTTCTTTTAAAAAGAGGGGCATCTGGTTTTTTCTTTTCTTTTATAAGTTTCATAATCGTTTCTGCTGTACGAGGCATTAATGGCTCAAGCATTTTTGAAATATGCGCGAGTTCTCCAATTGCGTAAACTAAATCAGATTTTGCCTCATCGGGGTTTTCTTTTATTTTTTTAAACGGTTGTTTCTCGGCAATAAATGCATCAAGCGCCCCAACTTTTTCCCAGATTGATTCTGCGTATAGGTCAAAACGGAACATTGGTAAATCATCTTCCACCTTCGGTGGGATATTAAGAATATCAGAATCATATATAACATTATATGCCACAATCATATTCATAAGACGACTGACTAGATTCCCAAGGCCGTTTGCAAGATGAGAATTGTAACATTCTGTTATTTTTTCTTTAGTAACATCAGAGTCCTCAAATGGAGCTACATGACGCACTAAATAATAACGAAGAACATCTTCTGGGAATTGTGTAAATGTATGATATTCTTCAATAATATCGTATGGACTAATTACATTACCAAGCGACTTAGACATTTTTTGCCCTCCTGAATTTATAAAACCATCAATAATGATATTTGATGTATTTGGCAATCCAGCGGCCATAAGCATTGCCTGCCACATGGCGGTTTGCTGACGAAGATTATCTTTGCCACATATTTGCACCGGATTTCCATTTTTCCAAAAATGAGAGAAGTTGGAACCATCTCCTTCATCAGGCCACCCCAATGTTGATATGTAATTTACTAATGCGTCAAACCAAACATACATAACATGCTCATCATCGTCAGGAACTGGGACTCCCCATGACATTTTACTCTTTAAACGTGAGATTGAAAAATCATTGAGACCTCTCTCAACAAAGGCCTTTATTTCATTAAAACGAAAATCTGGAATAACAAAATTAGGATGTGAAGAATAAAAATCAAGTAATGGTTTTTGAAAAGCGCTCCACTTAAAAAAATAATTTTCTTCATCAGTAAACTTAATCTCTTCATTAGGATGTTCTGGACACTTCCCATCAACAAGTTCAGAATCTGTCTTTTCAAGCTCGCATCCTACACAATATTTAGATTGATATGTATTTTTATAAATATAGCCATTGTCTCGTACACGACGCCAAAATGCTTGTGCGGAAGAAACATGATTTTTATCTGTTGTACGAATAAAATATATATCTGAATAAATATTAAGAGTTGAGATTAGAGTGTGAAAGTTTTCAGCGTGTTTATTAACATATTCTTCAATAGGTGTATTGGCTTTTTGAGCATAATCATATATTTTCTGGCCATGTTCATCTGTGCCAGTATTAAAAAAGACGTTAAATCCGGCGTTTGCTTGCATACGCGCATATATATCAGCGCGAATTATTTCCATAGCAAAACCAATATGGGGTTCTGCATTCACATATGGTAATGTTGTTGTAATATAGCGATAGCGATCAGACATAATTTATATAATATCGTTTCTTTCCTGCCATACCGAGCAGGAAAAATCATTCCACTGAATCTACTTCCGGCATCGTCAACATACGCTTACGTATGTCATAATCCTTAACAACCTCAACAAGTAATACAGCGATCGGAAGCGCCAGAATTACACCCAAAAACCCCCATAATGTTCCAAAAACAACTAATGACAACAGAATAATAGTTGAAGGAACACCAGTAATACTACGGATAATAAGCGGTTGCAAAATATAGTTTTCTATCTGTTGCAATATGAAATACATTAGTAAGACAATTACCGCAAGTTTTAATCCCCCTGCCAAAAATGCAACTCCTATAGCGACTAATCCAGCAAATATAATTCCAAATGGAATTAAACTAAAGACCGCCGCCAATAATGCTAGCATAAGAGCATATGGCACATCAAATATCCACAAACCAATATATGTTAACACTGCCAAAATAAAAGCTAACACCATTTGGCCACGCAACCATTTCCCTATCTTCTCTTCAACGCGCAACCATAGCGACACAGCATACTCCTCGTATTGTAAAGGAGAAATAATACGTATAAAACTTTCAATGCTTTTTTCATTTACTGATAAATATAGAGAAAGAACAACGATTAGGATGAAGTTTGTGACACCACCAAATGCAATCGTTAGAATTTGAAGGATATTTGCTGTGGGCAAAACTTTTAGTGATTCTTGTGCTCGTGTAAGTATATCTATAGATTTGGTAGATGATCCGGAAAATCCTTGAACAAAACTCAAAATATTACCAATTGATGTTGGAGACGTTGATAACTCTTGCATATCAAGCTTGCCAGTCAACTCAGTAACTTCTTTTATAAAAATAGGAATGAAGAGATACAAAACAGTACCTATTACTAAAAATACAAAAATATAAACAAGTATTATGGTAGCGATTCTAGGGAAACGACGCGTGGCTATTGTTCTTGTAAATGTAATTACAAATGATGACAAAACAACTGCAACTAAAACTACTAAAACAAGATTCCATAATTGCCATACCCCATAACCAGCGACAAAAACAACAAGTATCGTTATAATACTCATTACTGATATAGAAATAGCAACATTAGATTTATTACTCATATGCTTATAATACGTGGAAATTATTGAAAAGACAAGTGCCATGTTTCTCCTATCCCCCTATCTGACTAGCTATATACTTAGTTACGTCATCAATCATAACAATATCCTGCTTCATCGTATCACGATGACGAATAGTCACTGTTTTTTTATCTAATGAATCAAAGTCAACGACAACACAAAATGGCGTGCCTATTTCATCTTGACGACGATAGCGCTTGCCAATATTACCATTATCATCCCATGTAACATTACCAAAAGCATCTTTAAGTGTACGATACACATGTCGCGCTTTTTCTACTAATTCTGGCTTATTTTTTAAAAGTGGAGATACTGCGACAATATATGGGGCCAAAGTCAGTGGAAGTTTAAGATAAACTCTCTTTTCTTCGCCGTCATCAATAGATGATGTAATTTCTTCATGATACACGCTACATAGAAGAGCAAGAATTATACGTCCAATTCCAATTGACGGCTCAATGATATACGGCACATATTTTTCATTTGTAATAGGGTCCATATACTCCATACTGATACCGCTCGCCTTTCCGTGCTTAATCAAATCATGGTCAGTACGATTCGCGAGTCCACAGAGCTCTCTCTTTGGATACTCTCCAGTTTTATTATCACAACCAAAAGGGTACTCAAATTGGAAATCAATTGTACGATCAGAGTAATGTGCCAAATCATCTTTCGGTGTTTCATATTCCGATACTTTATTCATATCAATTCCTAAAGATACCAACCATTCCATAATTTCTGCGCGCCAATATTCAAAATATTCGTCAGCTCTCTTTGGTTCAACAAAGTATTCAATTTCCATTTGGTCAAACTCTCTCACTCTAAACAAAAAGTTTCTTGGTGTAATTTCATTGCGAAATGCTTTTCCTATTTGCGCAACACCAAAAGGCATCTTGGGGTGCATGCTGTCTAGAATATTTTTAAAGTTTATAAATATTCCTTGAGCTGTTTCCGGGCGTAGATAAGTTTCTAAAGAGGACTCATCAAAAGCGCCAACTTTTGTGGCAAGCATCAAATTAAAAGAGTTAGCTCTTTTTTTGATATCATCAACAGACCCGAGTGGCTCATCACATGATTCATTTGGACACATGTACGCGCCTTTCACTAGTTCTTGTGATTCAAGAATAGAGTCAATTTTCCATTTTGTATTACATTCAGAACATTCAACAATAGAATCAGCAAATCCTTCAGCATGGCCGCTGGCCTTCCAAACATTCCCATGCATTAAAATAGAGGAGTCAAGTTGGTACATATCATCACGTGTCTCTACAAATTTCTTGAGCCATGACTTTTCTATGTTTCTTTTTAACATCGCGCCTAGTGGCCCATAATCATATACTCCACTGAACCCACCATATATTTCAGAGCTTTGGAATACAAAACCACGTCTTTTACACAAACTTACAATATCATCAAAAAGTTTTTCTTCATTTCTTATTCCTTGCTTTATCATGTATATAGGATAACGCATTTTCTACTTTTTCGCTACTCCCAATATGAAATTGATTTTCTTCGCTATTGTAGGCCACGACACATTCTGGAGTTACGATGCAAAATGACTTCTCGCCCTTCATAATACCCCGCGCTGGAACATGGTATTCATTAAATTGGGTTAGCATGTATGTATAATAACATACCAACACCGCCTATCAAGAAATTATGTTTTATAACAAGAATTTCAACTGAAAGTTGAAAAATTATTCTATTTTCTTTGATTGATTATTCTCTACTGTAAAGAGATCAAACTGGTTGCTCTTGATTACAATGCCACCAATATTATCAAATGTTGCTTTGCCATAACTGACTGTATCAAAAGAGTGGCTACGAACATACGCATCATAATTATTGTCAGTGTTCTCCAAAGCATCAGCTATAATATATATAGCATCATATGCAGTAGAAGCACCAAACACAGGATCTGCGCTGTACCTCTCTGTGAACTTCTTCTGGAATGATGGCACTGGTGCTATAGCATGGAAATATTCAATACCGTCAGCTAAACCAGCATACTCTTCTTTCCCCACGAAATCTTTGAATATTTCATCACTATATGCGCTCACATCTGGAAGAATAATACGATAATTCTTCAAAAATTCATTCATATTCTCTGGGTCATAGGCTGTGAAGAACACAGAATCAGCTCCTGATTGTTTAATCTTAAGAAGTAGTGTGCGAATATCCTTTGCATCAGTACCAAGCATGGCACTCTCAATAATAATACCTTTTTCTTTTGCAAACTTTTTTAGGAAATTAGCATACAAAATATAATACGAGTCATTTGGATGGATTATGAAAAGATGCTTCTTCCCAATATCATTAATATGATTAGCGAGCAATTGTGCCTTTGGTGCTGTACGATACCATGTTGAAAAGAGACCAGGCATTTTGATATTGTCATGCATCGCTTCTGCGCCAGAATCAGGTGTAATCATGAGAACATCTTTCCCTTCTATCAATCCTTCTGCACCATGATAAACATCTAACCATGAAGGACCGAGAATCGCTTCTGCTTTGTTGATAGACAACAATTTAGAAACAGAGGACAAAGCGCCTTGTGACGTACTTTGCGTATCTTCTACAGATAATTGAATGTTCCGCCCACGAATACCACCATTAATATTAATTTCTTCTACTGCTAGTTTAGCACCCTTTAGGCTCATTTCACCCCACGCAGAAGCATCACCAGTAAGCGCGAGCGCCGCACCAATTACTATTGGAGCATTAGACGTTACTTGTTTTTCATTTTTGATTACAGTGAATACTATAATAAGTATTGCAACAATAATGGAAGTAATTATAATTAATATTTTTTTCATATAAATAATGTGTTTTGTTATAATTAATGTTAATAAGTTCAAAAAGCCAATCATAGATCGGCTTTTTGTATGTGAACATAGTTACTTCTTAATCCTCTCAAAATACCCACGTTCCCAGTAGTCCTGTGAGTAAATCATGAGTTGCATCTCACCTCCGTTGTGCAGATTATTTTTCTGCTGTGTAAAAGAGATAACAGCATCTGCGATATCTGATGGTTCTAGCCAATTCTGGTGGTCACCACGTGGTTTACATTCTTTTTCTTTCTCTGACTTCACTGTTACAAGATGAAAAGTATTGAATTGCAAACCATCTTTGCTACATTCAGATGCAAGAGATTTCATAAGTGATGCAACTGCGGCTTTTGAACACGTAAACTCTGCCATGTATGGATAATTGTACTTAATAGAATTACAACCAAACACAATAAAATGTCCACCACTACGCTTTCTCATCAATGGCACCATTGTATGCGCCATACCATACACAGTGAAGAGATTTTCACTAATTACACGCTTTGCTTCACTAAGTGACACATCTTCAAAAGGTGTATGCTCTACATAACCACCTGCACAATTAATAACATGGAATATTTCGTTTCCGAAAAATTCATCAACCATGTGTTTAAGTTTATGCAAATCTGTCTCATTAGTTAGATCGATATTAGGAAGATGACACAGTGACGCATTTTCTTGTATCTTAATCTTATTACTACGTGAAACAAGAAAAATCTTTGCATCTGGAATATTTTCCAAGATATATGTGTGAATTGCTTTCCCAATAACGCCAGTTATGCCAGTAATCAAAAAGTTTTTAGAAGTTTTTGTTTTCATAAGTTTTTGTTGAAACGATAAAGAATTTGCTTAATCGTTACGACAATAGTATATCGTATATTTGACTATATTACAAAATAATGTTATATTATATATGGTTAGTAAAATATTAGTTTACTATCTGTTGACTTTAGCATATACTTATTGTTGTAATTAATGTAGGATATATAAAAAATATGTTTCTAAAAAAGAAAAAAATAGAAGATATAATAATAGACATATTAAGTAGTGGACCAGAAAATACTCTTATTCTTATAGAAAAAATAAGGGGCATTCGTCATACAACAACTAAACAAGCTGTCTATAAAGTCCTACGAGGTCTTCGAGATAATGAAGTTATCGTTCAACGACGTGAGGAAGTAATGATATCTAACGTGTGGTTGGGTAAAATATCTGATTTTATAGAAACAACGCAAATGCATTATCTCTCTTCTGCACAACTATCTCACCAACGACCTGATTCTAATTTTCTTTCTCTAAAAGAAAAAGAAAAGATCTCATATACTTTTAAAACGTTTGAAACAACAGATATCTTCTGGGCACATGCTTTCAATATTCTCACAACTGTATCATCATCTCTCTTCCCTGTTGGGCTATACAATCCACATGAATGGTTTATACTTACGCGCCCAGAGAGTGAACTTTTCATTTTTGATAATATGAAAAAAGAAAATAAGAGTATTATGATACTTGCCGGTGGTACTACGCCACTTGATATATTTGTTAAAAAATATTTTGATGCGACTCATAAGCGCTATTTTGCATGTCCTGACAAACTTTTCCCAAAAAGAAATTATTATGTGAATGTCTTTGACGATTTTATTATTGAAGTGTGGCTTGACCATAAAATATCAGAACGTATTGATAACTTTTACAACACTACGACTACTTTCAATGACATTGAGCGAGAAAAACTTCTAGACATTACTCGTGCAAAGGGGAGAAATAAGCTCGTCATCAGCCGTAATAAAGCGAAGGCGGATAAATTGAGAAAAGTATTTAAGAAATATTTTGTGTTTTAAACAAACCCCATCCTTTTTGAAAGGAGCGGGTTGCCCCGTCTGATGGGATTACATCCCGTCTGACGGGACGGGGCGGTTTCGGCTTACTCCACCACCAACCCATCATTCTGTGTCGTGTCGCCCATAAGTTGCGTCGTATGGCCTCTCTTTGTAGTTGTAACTTGTTGCTTTGTATATGTATCTGTAGCTGACAATGTTATATCGCCAGTGAGATAAGGAATAGTTCCAACATCAGTTGAAGACGGGGTTATAGAGACAGCCATATACGCTTCGCGAGCTGACGTTGAAAACCCAACACCAGCATTAATTGGCCCCATATTCCATGTAATGTTACGTGTTTCTGTGTTATATGTGATATTTTCACTATTTGGCGACGTGCGCCCTAACCAAGTAACTTCAGTTGGTAGATGCGCTGTTAGAACAGCATCAGAGACAGGATTTGCAGAATTATGGACTTTCCAGTGTAAAGTATACATCGTTATTTGCCCCGAACTTGGCGGTACTTGTCCTGTAATGGCAAATGGCCCAGAAGAATGTAGTGTACCTTGCTCTAGCGTCAAAGCTGAATTTATAAGAATTGTTGCCATATCAACATCTTGGGCTGTGTATATAGTCCCATCTGACCCTGTTGCGCGAATATCAACTGAAACATCCATACGAGGAGACCTTATAATACCGCCGGTTGTTGTATTAACTATAGGATTCAAATTAAAGAAGAAATTAGATGTCCCATTCTCACCCGGCTCTAACGTATTCAATTCATCTTGTGTATCTTGGTTCCATGTGATAACTCCAGTATTAGAATCATAACGACCATTTTGAACGCGTATGGTTTTTGCGTCAAATAAACCACCTTGCATTTTTGTAGTTATACGCACATCAGATACTTTTGTTGGCAAACTATTTGTCCAATTGATAATAACATTGATTGCGTCACTTTCGTCTACTATAACTTTATCTTCAATACTATTATTAATAGAGAGCACCGCGCTTATAAATGGCTTTTCCAATTTCATCATATGTGAAGAAGAACCGTATATTGTAGTCAAAAGCTCACGGTTACTTTCATCAAATGTTCCTATTGTAGAAGTTACTGTTTTTTCTTCACCAACATTACCAACAAGAAAACCATGTATGGTAATCAAATGTGACGCACCAGGTGCAAGATCTCCTAAAACCCAATCTGTCGTTCCAGAAGTTGGGGGTGGTTCTGCTGAATCAAATTGGAAACCTGAAGGATATTCTAATCTTACAAGTGTTTTGTTTAAAGTAGAAAGAGCTAACGACCTGACATCAACAGAAAATGTTAGAGGTTGATTTGTTACAACACTGTCTGGGGCGTTTATCTGAATGACGACTGGCGCGGAGCGTATGCTTACGTTAAATGTGTCTTCTTTTACGAAAATCGCGTTAGAGCCACCAATACGATACTCCAATGACGCTTTAATGTAACGCTCATCGCCTTCTTGCCCATAAAGCACTATGTCAAATTCTTCTTCAACATTCTGACGTGGCAAAATCGTTCCAATTGTACGACGAGTGCGTTCAATTCCTCTACCCGGCACAACATTAGAAGTAGTTGAATATTCAAGTACAAGGTCAACAAGCTCTAGTGGAACTGAATTCTTATTTGTAATAGTAAGACGATATCCAACGTCTTCCCCCGCGTCAATAAATTGTTTTCCAACAGATGTTAGTTTTATATTATCATTTGATACTGATGTGCGACCTTGTGAAAGAGATATAAGCATGAAAACAATAGCGCCAACACAGAAAATAAGTGCACATATAAAAATCAACTTCATAATTGGAGTTCGTTTTCCATTTTGCGCGGTATTAGAAAGCGATTCCCATGCGCTAGGCACTGAATTATCATCGTGAGAAAGATTATGACGGCTAATATCGTGGCTTTCGTATCTTCTGTCATATAAACGACGATTTATATCATCAATGCGATGAGGTTCTGATTCTGGATTTTTCTCATTCATTAGAATAAGTATATCATAAAAATTTCTAATAGAGACAATGTGTGGTGAAGAAATGGGAAAAGAAAACACTTACATCTGCGCAATATAAAACGCACCGTTTATACTTGATACAAGAGATGCCTTATGTTTT
>MFUQ01000003.1:58501-59756 GCA_001785725.1 Candidatus Nomurabacteria bacterium RIFCSPLOWO2_01_FULL_36_10b | reverse complement strand
AGTTCCTGATATACTTGAAGTGTTTTCATTTTGGAAGTCGAGGTTCTTCTTTTGAAGAATTTCGACTCTTGGAATGATAGCATTTTTTGAGAGTTTTGGCATTTCGTAATTCAAAGGATATGATGTATTTGCATTTTTGTCCGCCCCGAATTTCGCCAAAACAAAAAGAGGAGCACAAAACCATTTACAGAAATGCTTGACTTTTTCACATAGCGGATCTCCCTGCGGGCGGGAAGAAAGCCGAGGCGGGGCAATTCCTTTCCCCCAGAAAAATAGTTTGCCCCGCCGAGTCCAAATTAGTTTTCAGGATTTTCGTCAAAAAATGTTCGAACTTCGTTCAAAAAACACCGCCTTCGCCTCGCTGAAGCTCGGCTACGGCGTGACGAAGTCCGCCGTAGTTCGAGCGAAAGCAGACACTGTCTTCATCTCGCTGGGACTCTTTCAAGAGGAATACTTTATTTGCCAGTTATTTAAGAAAATTACTATGAACACTCAAAACGGATTTTTACAAACCTCAACTTTCATAGTAATTATTATTTGTATTGGGCTAATTGGCTTTTCCGTTTATTTTTTAATACATAAAAACTACTTATTGAAAGCAATTCCTGAAAAAATTGAAAATGAAATTTCAACTGAAAATCCTATTTCTTATATCAAAACAGAAAAAGAGAATGATGTAATAGAATCTTCGTCGAATCTTTCTAATGAAGTTAGAGAAGAATATAATGGAGCAGTTCGCCATATTTTTTCTCACAGCTTAATTATTTACCCGCAAAAAGCATTATCAGACGTGAAGAATTTAGATGGTTATAAAAATAATATGCTTACTGTTTGGCAATTTAAACAAATTATACAACAACTTTATGAAAATAATTTTATATTGATTGATGCACAACTTTTGTATTCATTTGATAAGAGTGGCAATATTTATCAAAACAAACTGTATCTTCCAAGTGGCAAGAAACCCCTTATCTTATCTGTTGATGATATTAGTTATTATTCATATATGGAAAATGGTGGGTTTGCTAATAAGTTAGTTTTAGAGAATGATGTTGTAAAAACAGAAGTATTAACTCCTGAAGGAAGCACTATTATTACGAATGATGGTGATATAGTACCAATAGTAGATGAATTTGTTAAAGAGCACCCCGATTTTTCACTTGATGGTGCAAAGGGAATCATCGGAGTCACTGGTTTTGAAGGTATTCTAGGGTATCATACAAACTGGAAGGGAGAACGAGGAGATATAGAACGT
>MFUQ01000003.1:57639-58447 GCA_001785725.1 Candidatus Nomurabacteria bacterium RIFCSPLOWO2_01_FULL_36_10b | reverse complement strand
AGCCATAGTTTTAGTCACAAGCAAGTTTTTTTAAGTGGAGAAATTACTCCAGATTTTCTAGCGAATGATATCTCATTTTGGGCTAGTGAAGTTGAGCCAATTGTTGGTAAGACAAATATTTTTATAGGTCCATTTGGACAAGTTTTTTTGGAAGGAGATCCGCGCAGAAAACAGCTCATTGATGCAGGATTTAATATTTTATATGGTGTTGGAATGGATAATTATACAAAGTTTTTTAGTAATTATTTAGTTATGAATCGTACTAATATAGATGGATATCGATTAAGGAATAATGCTGAAAAACTTTATGAATTATTTGGCATTTTAGTTGATGTGGATTTCAGTGCTAATAGCATGCCTATTAATGGTTAAGGCAAAAGAAGATGCCCTGCAGTTTTTAAAGCTCTTTCCATCTATTTCCTTTAAATATTAATCGGTGCTATAATTATAGAATATTAGTAATAAGTAGAAGATAATATTATATGGGAAACAAAAAAATTGAATGGATTTTGCGTATTGCGGTTGCCGGGGAATTTCTTGGGCATGGAATGTTCGCTATCCAAGGAAAAGAATCATGGATCGGTTGGGTCACAAAACTTACAAATGTAGATATTGGCACAGCAACAACAATTTTGATACTTGTTGGTATTATGGATATTCTCGTAGCATTAATTGTTTTATTTCGTCCAATTCGTGCTGTTCTATTATGGGCCGTGTTTTGGGGATTCTTTACAGCGCTTTTGCGTCCAATTGTTGGGGACCCAATTTGGGATTTCATTGAACGTTGGGCAAACTGGGGCGCTCCACT
>MFUQ01000003.1:49284-57580 GCA_001785725.1 Candidatus Nomurabacteria bacterium RIFCSPLOWO2_01_FULL_36_10b | reverse complement strand
TAAAATTACAGTTCTTGTCAAATTCATTTTATATGTTACTATGAAAATATGAAAAATTTAGGGCAACTGTCTTTTTTCCGTTCATTAATTAAATCATTAGAAAATAATAAATTTTTATCCTCAAAAGTTATTCAATATTCATTGTTTTTAGTTTTAAGCGTCGCATTTCTTGTCGTGGTTGTGTTGATGTATGGTATTGATGGCTACTGGAATCCTAATTTTATTAATTCTATACGCACACAGGAATATATTAGCGAAGAAGACGTTGATGCTTATCTTGGGTATGGAAATGAAGAAAATCTTACACAAGCTTTTAATATGGCGCCAACAGTAATGTCAGTAACTGAAGTTATCCAACAGCCAGAACTTTTCTCTCCAGAAGACCAAATAATCATAGAACAAGAGCAAGAGCATGAAGACATAGTATCCATTGAAGATATTACATCAGAACCACTTCCAGAGGGTACTGATATTACAACAATACCGCGCGACGGCACTCAATTTGAAAAATGGGCATATGATAATGGTGGCGTTAGAACATTCTATCGTACTGATGGTACGTCAGTTGAGATTCATGCATGTGAAGTGGACAATATTGTAACTATAAAAGTATTTGGGAATAATACTGTGAAAATACATAAAGAGGCGGTACCATTTTTACGCGCGGCAGAGGAAGAATGGCTTGAAGAAGGGGGAAATGATTTTTATCCAATTCCGTCACCGGGCAATTCATACGGTATTGGAGGATATGATTGTCGTATGACAACTGGAGGCAGTCGTTTGTCAGAGCATGCATGGGGTATGGCAGTTGATATTAATCCGCGCACAAATCCTTATATTTCTCGTGTTGCGAGCTTAGCTGACGCTCCTGGTGTAAAGATTATTATTGGAGGTATTCCTGTAAAATATAACCCGCCTATTTTATATGTTTCTAATAGCCAAGCTACAGAATTTTTTGCTACACGTTCAAATTGGACTGATATGCCAGAAAAATTTGTGTTAATGTGGAGGCACAATCGTTGGATTTGGCTCGGTCAAATGGATGCTATGCACTATGAACTTGGGTTTGGGTCTAAATATTCATCATCGTCATCTACTACTACAACTAATTCTATGCTTATAATTATGCCAGAACGTACAATGGATACTACTTTAGAATACAATATACAACAGGATAGTGTTAATATGGAAGAGGGACGAGTAGATGACCCTTCAACTCCAGATATTGATGAATCTTTACCGCCAGGATTGAGAGACAAGTCAGATAATCATCCAGGCAAGAAAAATAAAATTAGAATTTTTTAATATAATTATGGTTCTTCCTAACATTATTAAAGGCATTTTAATCGGTATTCTCATATGGATACCATTAGGACCAGTTGTATTTCTCTGTATCAATCGTACTCTCACAACTGGAGTCAGGTCTGGTGTTCTGTCATGTCTTGGCGCCTCTTTTTCTGATGTTTTCTATATAGGAATTATTGTTTTTGGGCTACATTCTGTATCATTATTTTTAAGCGCTAATGGTTCTTTAATACAACTTATTGGTAGCATTTTTATGTTAGGTTTTGCGATATATTTATGGAACACGCCAGTTCGTCATCATATAAAAGAACATACTGGCGGAAAGCTCGTATATGATTTCTTTTCAACATTTATACTAAATATTACTAACCCCGTTCCACTTATAACGATGCCTCTCGTTTTTGGGAGTTTAGGTGTTGGATTTTCAATGGCACCCGCGGCTCTAGCTTTATATATAGCTATAATTGCCACTTTGTTTTGCGCGTCAATCGGATTGCCATTCCTACTTATAAAATTCAGACATCTTATAACTGGTAGAACTTTCATGTATATGAATCGCGCCGCCGCAGTGCTTCTTGCTTTAGCTGGTGGCGCAACAATTGTGCGCATTATAGTATTGGAATTATTTCCATTTTCAAATGCAGTTACTTTTTTGTAATGTAATTTGTATAAGGAGGAATGCCAGAGTGGTTTAATGGGCTGCTCTCGAAAAGCAGTATCTCGTCTAACGGGATCGAGGGTTCAAATCCCTCTTCCTCCGCAATGATTGATTAGAAAAATGGAAGATATTTTTCAGTAGAAAATATATGTTATACTAACTCAGTATGTTAGAAGAAATCAAAGAAATTTTTACAGGTCGTCATACTGTTTTTGGTTTGTTTGCGTCTGTCGCTGGAGGTTCTCTTATGAGTAGGGTGCTATATGATTGGCTAGACGGAGTTCTTCATAAAAGTGAAATATTTTTTATTGGTCTATTGCTTTTTATATTAGGGGGGCTTTTCTTTCACACATTTCATCAGGATATAATAAAGAAAAAATAATTTAATATTATTAGAGTATGATAAAAGTAATTTTCAAAAAAATAAATATGTTTATAATAATTTTTGCTATTATAACTGGTTTTGTTTTTCAACCCCTATTAATTCATGCAGAGGTACAATCAACGGTGGTGTCTCAATATTCATCTCATTATTGTAAATATGTGTATAAATTCTTGGGAAGTAGTACTGGCTTATACGATGCAGATGGAATTATTACAAAAAATAGTGGTACTTTTTCTACTTCTATAAAATTCCCAGAAACATTTAATGGTGACTATGCCTTATTTCACACAGATGATAGTCGTATAGTTTTTTATATAGACAGTAATTCTCATGGTCAAAGAATTGTAGCTCGAGCTATAGGTAATAAACCCGCTTTCAGTGATGAAACACATCAAACTGAATACCCTGAAGTTTCTATCTTGATGAATGATTATGATGCACCGATGAATAATAGTGCTCATTGGTATAAACATGCCAAGATTGAAGGTGGGGAATGGTATTCTATCAAAATGACATGGAATGGCTACCCAAATGGTGAAGTGAAAATTTATTTCAATGATAAATTAATGGGAAGCAGAAAGTATTCTTTGGATTATGATGATGAACGCCCTATGTTCTCTCGTTTCTCAACAGGATTTAGACCTTCTGATTGGATTGGTTTAATATTTCCTCAAGGAGGTGGTGTAAGACCAAACACAGTAATGAGTATTGGCTTAAGTGATATTGAGATAAAAGATGCTAGAATTTATCCTTGTGCAGTAGATAATCAGTATACTTCTATAAAGAATAAGAATGCTAATGGAAATATATTATATGATCAAAAGTTGCTTCCTTTGAGGATAAGACGTAAATAAAACATATAGTATTCTGGTATAAGACGATAATTATACCTAGTATGGTCGAATAGAAAACCCGCACGAATGCGCGGGTTTTCATCAGCAGAGGAGAACAAATTATCTTGTTCTTGGATACAGCTGGTACAGCCGACCCAAATATCTTTTCTCGGACTCCTTTAATCCGAGTTTATAATAGAGAATTTTACTGAAAGGAATTATTATTCTTTCAGCAATTTCCTCAATTTTTTCAAAAAAATAAAAAACAATTTTCTTAGCAAGCTTTTTGCCTGCTTGTGCAGATGTCCGTAGATGCCATCTTAAACTGCGTCCGATTTTACTAACCTCCCTTTTGCTTTTCCGGCGCAATTCATTAAGGTATCTCTGATACCTGATCACCTTTCTTGGATTTGCCAAAATAATGAGAGAATCTATTTCCATAATGAAAAGAGTTATTTGTATGTATTATACTATATTTAAGAATATAAAGAGAATTGCTGATTATTCACATTATTACAAGACATGATATAATCTGGCTATGTCAATAACAGAGGCCTTTACAAAGGCATATAATGACCTAAATAAAGAGCAAAAAGAGGCTGTTAATACTATTGAAGGGCCTGTAATGGTCGTAGCTGGGCCTGGCACAGGCAAAACACAGGTTCTGGCACTTCGTATTGCTAATATACTAAAAGAGACAGATACAACGGCTGATAGTATTCTTTGTCTTACATTCACTAATTCTGGTGTAAGAGCAATGAGAGAGCGTTTGCATAGTTTTATCGGGGCGGACGCTGGTCGTGTAATGGTCTCAACATTTCATGCTTTTTCTGGGAGGATTATTGAAGAAAATTATCATGTTCTTGGTTTTGATAGTCAGCCAACTATGCTTGATGATGAAATGAGTATGGCATTATATGATGCTGTACTTGAAGGATACGATTGGAAACATATAAGACCAAGAGAAGATTATACTAAATACATTTCTGATATTAAGTCATTATTATCTCTCTGTAAAAAAGAGAATATGATTCCTGATGATCTCATGCGCGACATTGATGACACAATAAATAGATTAAAGAATGACCCAGAAAATATTTCTTCACGTGGGGCTACAAAAGGACAATTAAAAAAAGAAATTGAAAATAAAATAGAAAGTCTTGAACGTACTCGTGAAGTTGCGAAGTTTTATGAACTATATGAAAATGAAAAGAAAAATAGAAATGTCATGGATTATGATGATGAATTACATTATGCTTTTAAAATTGTTGAAAGTTCTTCAGAAGCACGCGACAATTTACGTGAGAATTATCTTTACGTGTTAATTGACGAGCATCAGGACTCTAGTGGTGTACAGAATAATTTATTAAAAGCAATATGGCAGTGGAGTGATAACCCAAATATATTTGCCGTTGGCGATGACAGACAATTAATCTATGCTTTTGGTGGCGCTGATATATCATATTTTGAAGAATTTAAACACATGTTTGGTGAGGCGCGTCTTATCACACTATTAACAAATTATCGTTCAACACAAATAATTCTAGACACAGCTGATACGCTTTTATCAAGTTCTATGGCAAGTGGCAAGTTGTCTGCGAATGCAATTGATACAGATAGTAAAAACGCTCCTGTTATATATGTTGAGGCCAGTTATCCTAGGGATGAGATTCTTGCCGCGGCACATGCGATAGAAGAACGCCATGAACATGACGGCGTTTCATATAATCAATGCGCAATATTAGTTCCTAAAAACGCGCAAGTTATTGAAGCAACTCGTATATTAAGGGATATTGGGATACCAGTTGTTGGTCGTTATAGTGAAAAACTATTTTCTTCACGTGAAGCCATGTCACTCATTTGTATATTACGTATTATTTCAAATAGTGAAGATAGTTCATCTATCGTAGAATCATTACTTGACCCACTAGTTGGAATTCCACAGTTAATAGTCCATAGATATTTGCACGACCATCACGGTAAAGATATTTCTGTTACTCAACTTTGTTCTGAAACAGCAACACTTTTTGACGCTGATGCTTGCATGACATTACGTGCGTGGGGTGAGCAATTGGCTTCTTGGATATCTCTTACACAACATATGGATGTGTATCGTAGCATACAAATGATTGGTTCCACGTTTCTTTTTAATAATAAAGGAGAACGTCGCGCAATTGACCACGCTACATTCATGCATAGCATTGAAATTATTCGTAGTCTTTTGCATGTTGTGTTACAAGCGCCAAATGAATGTCACAATGATATTAAAAAATTTCTTGCATATATTGACCGCCTTTCTCAATATGGCTATGATGCTCCAGTTGCTCGTTTTTCGTCTGACGAAGGTGTTCAAATTATGACACTACATGGCGCCAAGGGTTCAGAATACGATTTTGTATGGGTAGCTCATATGAATGAAGATTCTCTAATGAGAGGGAAGCACCGTGGTTTTTCTCTTCCAGACGTGTTATCCAATAGTTATTATAAAAAAGATGAACTTTCAGCACGGCGTGAAGCATATGTTGCGATAACTCGCGCAAAGAGATTTTGCACGATATCATATTCTCAATATTCATATACTAATAAAGAACAGATTCCAGCTCTCATACTTTCTGATTTGCCTCACGATAAGATGATAAAACAATCCTCTAAAGATACAGAGCGTATGCTTTTGAAAAGCATGCCAGAAAAATATGTTACGTCTATTCAAAGCGAAACCCATGTTACGCGCGATGAGATTATTTCTTTTGTTAAGAAAGAGTTTACAGATACAAGAGTGTCAGTGTCGCTTTTGAATAATTTTCTTGCATGTCCTAGAAAATGGTACTTTCGCAATTTCCTCAATGTTCCAGAACCAATGAGCGAGTCATTGGAAATGGGGAATATCATCCACACGAGTTTGGAACGTATTCTAAAGATGGACCATAAGCCAAATGTTAATGAATACTCATTGATAGTAAATGAGGAAGTTGCAAGAAGTCATTATGGAAATGATTCTGATAAAAAGCGCATTGGAAAATCTGCTATGAGTATAATTATTGATTGGGTAAATAGGCGTTTGCCAGAAATCGAATTTAATCATAGTGCAGAGAGAAATATTTCGTGCGCAATACCAGAGTTTCCACTCCTTTCGCTTTACGGAAAGATTGATTTGATAGAATACATTGATGATAATCATGTGCGGGTTACTGATTTTAAAACTGGTAAGCCGAAAATGAAGCATAATATTGAAAAAATTGATGATAATGGTCGTATGAGTGATTATATGCGCCAGCTTACGATGTACTCGCTTCTTCTTGAACAAAACAAGAAAGCTCCACTTATTGTTGATGAGTCAAGGTTGGAATATCTTGAAGCAAAAAAAGAAAGTGATATGTTCTATACAACAACTATTACGCGAGATAATATTGATAAGTTGATAGATGATATAAAATATTACGAAAAATCTATTCAAGATGGTAGTTGGATTGATACTCCATGTCTTGTGGCTGAGTATGAGAAGAGTAAGAATGAGAAAAAAGATGAGTGTGAGTATTGTACTCTATTTAATATACTTGGATTATGATTATTAACAAATAAATATTTGTCCGGCGTTGCCGGACATAACTTTTTAATAATATAGTAATTCTGTTCAGCGTTGCCGAACATAATTTATTTTAATTTAAAAACCCCTCCAAGTGTCGGGGCTTTATCATGAAGCTATCATAGCTTCATGGAAGATGCGTGGGCTTAAGCCCACAATTTTTCAAAATATTTTTCCTCCCACCTTTTGTCAGGATTGTCCCACCGGACATTCTCTGACTTTAGAAAGATGCTTATTCTTATTGTAGAATTAGTATCAACATCTTTAGCTTTCATTTCTGAAAGTTTTGGGAAGAGTTTCTGAAGTGCTGGTCTCCCATATATTTCCATAAATCTTTTTATGTCAACTATGGAATTATAACTAACCCCAGGAAACATTATTTTAATTATTGAAGTAATGTTCCCATTCTCTTCTCCAACTACGTTTGGGAGAGATGGATGCGGGAATTTGTTTATAATTGACCAAATCCTCGCTTTCTTAAAATTTTTCATATTTTTACCTCCTAAATTTTTATTTTTCAAACAATATCACATATTTTGGAAGTGGGCAACTTTTGTGAATTTATTATGCAAACTTAAGTATATGATATACTACCATAGTATTGGTAATTAAAATCGTTTATGAAGAAACAACAACTGAAAGTAGCTATTAATGGATTTGGCAGAATTGGAAGGGCTTTTTTGAAACTCGCATGGGAACGCGATGATATTGAAATTATTGCAGTAAATGACTTGGGAAGTATTGAAAGTATTTCATATCTATTGAAATATGACACAGTATATCGTACATGGAATCATGATGTGCGCTATGACAATAACGGCACATTATTAATTATTGATGGGAAGAAAGTGCAATTTCTTTCGGAAAAAGATACCACGAAACTTCCGTGGAAAGATTTGGATATTGATGTTGTAGTAGAATCAACTGGACTTTTTACATCTTACGAGAAATCACAATTTCATATTGATAATGGGGCAAAAGCTGTTGTGATTACTGCCCCAGCTAGTATTGATGGAGGAGCAGTTGCTGGAGAAACTATATTATTAGGAGTAAATGAAGACAAATTGGGTACATGCAAAATTACTTCAAATGGTTCTTGCACGACAAATGCCGCGAGTCCATTGATTGCAATTCTTGATAATGCAATTGGAATTGAAAAAGCAGTTCTAAATACAGCACATGGTTATACTGCGTCACAGTCGCTTGTTGATGCCCCAAGTAAAAAAGATTTGCGTGAAGGTCGCGCGGCGGCTCAAAATATTGTTCCATCTTCAACTGGAGCCGCTATTGCTGTTACGAAAGCGTTTACAAAATTAGAAGGGAAGTTTGATGGCATTTCTATGCGTGTTCCAGTTCCAGCGGGTTCAATAGTTGATGTAACTTTTATTGCAAAGAGAAACACCACCCGCGAAGAAGTAAATGAAATCTTAAAACAAGCTTCTCAAACAGAAAAGTGGAAAAATATTTTTGCTGTCACTGAAGAACCGCTCGTATCGTCTGATATTTTGGGTAATCTCCACGCTTCAATTGCC
>MFUQ01000003.1:44308-49257 GCA_001785725.1 Candidatus Nomurabacteria bacterium RIFCSPLOWO2_01_FULL_36_10b | reverse complement strand
GGAAATCTTGTAAAAGTGATGGGGTGGTATGATAATGAGATGGGGTATACAAACACACTTATAGAACATGTAATGAAAGTTGGTGAGAAATTATAAAAATTATTTCGCCGAATACGAAAAAATAAATGAAGATTTTGTATAAGAATAATAAATACGTATGAATATATACATCGCATCAGATCACGCGGGATATGAGATGAAAGAAATGCTGAAAGTATTTCTACAGAAACGTGGATATGAAGTTACAGATATTGGTCCAATGTCGTATAATCCTCAAGATGATTACCCAAATACAATAGGACCATTAGCAAAAGCTGTATCTAATCATGCCTCATCTGGAGAAGGAGATGTCATGGGCATAATTCTTGGTTATTCTGGGCAAGGCGAGGCAATTGTAGCAAATAGAATGAAAGGTGTGCGCGCAGGAGTTTACGCTGGTGGTTCGCGCGAGAGTATTCAACTTATGCGTGAGCATAATGATGCAAATGTATTGTCATTGGGCGCGCATTTTCTTTCGCATGACGATGCTCAGCAGGCCGTGCTTCTTTTTCTAGATACTCCTTTTTCTGGAGAAGAACGTCATGTTAGGCGTATCGCCGAACTGGATGTATAGTGCTTTCTCATCTTGCGAGGAATATAATACTTTTATATATGGAAATTACCCCTGCAATTATGCCACAATCATATGATGATATCGTTGAACATGTTGAACGTGTTATTGATGAGGCAGTGAGTACTGTACAGATTGATATAGTTGATGGGCGTTTTGTTAGTGAACGTTATACGTGGCCATTCTTAAAAGCGGGCGGAGGGGGTTTAGATGAACGTTGGCAAGAATTACAAAATGGATTAATTGGATTACCACACTGGCAAGATATTGATTACGACATTGACCTTATGATCCTTGACCCATATGCAACAATATATGATTGGATTACATTGGGGCCAAAAAGAATAACACTTCATATTGAGTCAATGACGGATCCAGTTGGACTTCTTCAACAATTACAAGATGTTAGAACGACGATAGAGATAGGTCTTGCAATAAATAATGAAACGCCCCTTGATGTGCTTTATCCTCATATTGGAGCGATTGATTACGTGCAACTTATGGGCATTGCAAAAATTGGTTTTCAGAATCAACCATTTGACATACGCGTAATTGAGCGTATTAAGAAAATCAAAAGCGAATTTCCATCATTATTGATACAAGTAGACGGCGCTGTAAATAATGAGACGATAGAACAATTAGAGGAATTGGGGATAGACAGATGTGTAGTAGGGTCAGCGTTTTTTGGGTTGCATAATGGTATAATATAAATATGTCGCATCTCTCCGATGAACAAATAAAAGCATTAGAATTAAAAGCAAATGACATTCGTATATCAATTATTGATATGCTTGAGGATGCTGGGTCAGGACATACTGCTGGTCCTCTTGATATGGCTGATATTTTCACCGCATTTTATTTTCATATTTTGAATCATGACCCAAAAAACCCAGAATGGGTTGACCGCGATAGATTAATTCTCTCAAATGGTCATATAGTTCCAGTGCGTTATGCAACAATGGCGCACGCTGGTTATTTCCCAATTGAAGAATTAAAAACTCTTCGCAAGTTCAGTTCTCGTCTGCAAGGTCATCCAGAACGTGTTGCATTGCCCAGTTTAGAAACAACGTCTGGGCCTCTTGGCTCAGGAATAGGCCAAGCTGCTGGTATTGCATATTCTGCTCGTATGGATAATAGAAAATTTCATATATATGTATTATGCAGTGATGGGGAATTAGACGCAGGGAATAGTTGGGAGTCAATTATGTTTGCAGGAAAGAATAAGTTAACGAATTTAACAGCAATTATTGACCGCAACAATATCCAAATTAATGGTATGACAGAGAATGTTATGCCACTTGAACCATTAGCAGATAAGTGGAGAGCGTTTAATTGGCACGTTATTGAAATAGATGGGCATAATATACAAACGATTGTTAATGCAGTAGAAGAAGCAAAAGCAGTTGCTGAAAAGCCGACAGTTATTATAGCCCATACAATTGCTGGAAAAGGAATTAAAGAAATAGAGTATGATTATCATTGGCATGGTATACCGCCAAGTTCAGAGCAAGAGAAAGCATGGATGAAGGAACTCCGCACATTAGGAAATAAAATTGAAGCGAGCCACTATAATTAAAAATAAATTATGTTAGCGCGACATCTGAACAACATTTTTGATATAACATCCCTCAAGCAAGAGCCGACTCGAGACGGTTTTGGGCATGGGTTAGTTGATTCTGGGAAAAGTGATGAACGTATTATAGCTCTTTGCGCTGACCTTTCAGAATCAACACGAACAGAGTGGTTTCAAAAAGAATTTCCTAGTCGTTATATTGAAGTTGGTGTTGCCGAACAAAATCTTGCGACCATTGCTTCTGGTATGGCTAATTATGGGAAGATTCCTTTCATAATGTCGTATGCTGTATTTTCTCCCGGTCGTAATAATGAACAAATTAGAACGACAATATGTATAAATAAAGTTCCAGTAAAAATAATAGGATGTCATTCTGGAGTTTCTGTTGGTCCTGACGGCGCAACACACCAAGCGCTTGAAGATATAGGACTTATGCGTATGCTCCCAAATATGATTGTCGTAGTACCGTGTGATAGTGTAGAAGCATATAAAGCAACAACAGCTATTGCGCATGACGATGTTATGCCATCATATTTGCGTTTAGGCAGAGCAAGCACTCCTGTTCTAACAACAGAAAAAACTCATTTTGAAATTGGCAAGGCGCAACTTTTTTATGAAGTAGAAAAATCAGAAGTAACTATTATCGCATGCGGAGCAATGGTGTATCATGCTCTTTGTGCTGCAAAAAAATTAGAAGGAGAAATTGCCGTTAATGTAATGAACCTTGCGACAATAAAGCCACTTGATACAGAATCTATTCTTAAAGAAGCAGAAAAGTCCGGAGCTATTGTTACAGTAGAAGAACATCAAATTGCTGGTGGTATGGGTAGCGCTGTTGCAGAATTTTTAGCGCAAACATATACAGTGCCAATAGAATTTATTGGAGTTCATGATAGATTTGGTCAATCTGGCACTCCAGAAGAGCTTTATAAAGAATATGGTCTTGATGCCACATCCATAATTCAGGCAGTTAGAAAAGTTGTTAGGAGAAAGTAGTTTTCTTGGTTTCTGGACATTCCCAATTAAGTAATTTTTGAAATTTCGTACTTATTTTGCCCCCCAACATGGAGTGGTGTTATTGTGGCGCAAATATTTTATGATTACATCTTCCTCGCCACATACTCTTTTGGAGCTTTCTTGAGAAAATCTTGAATTTTTTTCTGTGTGAGAAGTCCTTCTTGCGCGCCAATATATTGCACAACTGACATGCTATTTATTCCTGCCCATTGAAGCGCTGTTTTAATATCGTGGTCAAGCATTATGGCAGACGCAAATGTAGACGCAAAAGCATCACCGGCACCTGTCCTGTCAACTGGAGGTTTTGGGTCTGGATATATTGGTATAAAATATGATTCATTTTTCACTTGTCTTCCGTCAAAAGCGTATGCTCCTTTTGGGCCATCAGTAATTACTACTATCTTTGGCCCCAGTTTATGCATTTCTTGCAAGATATTTTTCACTGATAGTGTCTTTATATTTTTATGACTAGCAAGAGAAAGAATATGTCGTGCTTCTTCAACATTACAAGTAAATATGTTTGTTAATTTGTAAATGTCTTTTAGTTTTTCATATCCTATATCAATTTGCCGAGTACCAGGTTGAAAAACAAATTTAATATTATGCGTATACACATAGCGAGCAATGTCATTGTAATAACTAAATGGTGGTTCGCCTATACTTGAGAGATAAATTAATGATGGAATTTTTTTTCCGGATAATTCTTTTTTAAGATTACGTTTGAAATCAGAATGTTTTATAAGAATTGTTCTCTCTGCGCCATAACGTAAAACAAAATGATAATTTGTATGAAGATTTTTATCGGTCACAATATATTTTGTATCCACGTATTCTTTTTTTAATTGTTTTAAACATTGCTTACCATGAATATCATCTCCTACATATGCAAGAAGTGCAGAAGATAGGCCAAGACGCGCCATAGCAACACTTGCGTTTGCGCTATTGCCAACAGCAGGCACTTCAATGATATTGCGATATGGAAGTTTATCACCAAAGTTCATACATATTTCATTTCCATACATTTCATGTTCAATATGTGCAGATTTTTGTTCTAGTTCTATAAAAGCATCAATTGTGATATCGCCTATTGATAGTGCCTGTTGTGCGTGAGTTGAACGATTGTGTTGCATATAGAAGAAGTATATCAGAAATGCTATACTAGCGATATATGAAAATGCTAAAAGAATATATTACACAAGCAGAACAAGAGAAAGTAGCTATAGGACACTTTAATTTCGCTACGTTAGATGGATTGTGGGCTATTTTCAATGCGATGAAGGCACTGTCAATGGAAATTGAGCACCCATTTGGTCCAGATGGCATTCCTGTCGTTGTCGGTGTTGCTGAGGGTGAGCGTGCATTTCTTGGAGCACATGAGGTTGCTCTTATCGTGCGATATATGCGAGAGACATATAATTATCCAATTTTCTTAAATGCTGACCACACATATTCTGTTGATCTTATTAAAGAAGCAATTGATGCTGGGTATGACATGGTTATATATGACGGCGCGCAACTTTCTTTTGATGAAAATGTGCGTTACACAAAAGAGGCTATTGAATATCGTAATGCAAAAAAGTCGTCATGTCTTGTAGAGGGCGAACTTGGTTTTATTGGTGTAGGTTCTACTATACGTGACACATTACCAGAAGGTGTTGGTCCAGAAACAATGACAAAACCAGAAGAGGCAAAGCGTTTTGTAGAAATGACAGGTATTGACCTTCTGGCACCATCAATAGGGAATATACA
>MFUQ01000003.1:41098-44274 GCA_001785725.1 Candidatus Nomurabacteria bacterium RIFCSPLOWO2_01_FULL_36_10b | reverse complement strand
TTTTAAAAAAGTAATTTCAGCAGGTATTTCACTTATACATATAAGCACAGAATTGCGTGTCACATACCGCACAGCTTTAGAGAAGAGTTTGAAGGAAAATGATTCCGTTGCTCCATATAAGTATCTTACTCCTGCACGTGACGCAATGATGGGAAAAGTGAAAGAACGAGCAAAACTTTTTTTAGGAAAATAATTTATTTTTCACTCCTTTGAAGTGGGGCCTGCCTGCTGGCAGGCAGTGGGCCTATACTATTTTATAAAATAAAATTATCATTGAATATGATATAATAGAAGTATGGTTAATGATCTTCTAGAGCGTTATAGCACCGACTGGAGTCTTTTTACTATACACCCAAGCGATGTTATTGCTCCTAAAAATTCGCAAGAAATTGGAGAAATTGTGAAACATATTAGCGCAGAAAAAAAGAAAAAGAATAGTGATGAAACTATTTCAATTACAGCTAGAGCCGCTGGAACAGATATGACAGGTGGACCGCTAAATCATGGCACTATACTTGATATGACACAGTATATGCGAGGCGTCATTGATATAAAAGAAGGAGATTTTGGCGCTCAGACCTCGTATTCTAATTTCAAATATGTTATTTCAGGACATATAACAGCTTTACCTGGGACTTATTATCGTGACCTTGAAAAATTAACATTGGCGAAGGGGTTGCTTATGCCTTGTTACCCTGCATCAAAGAATCTTTGTGCTATTGGCGGTATGGTTGCAAATAATGGTGCTGGCGAAAGAAGTATTAAGTATGGGCAAAATAAGGATTTTGTATCAGAAATAAAAGCAGTATTATATGATGGCAATGAATATATAATTCGTCAACTTACAAAAGAAGAGCTTGACGCGAAAATAATGCAAGATGATTTTGAGGGTAAACTTTATAAAGAAGCGTGGGAACTCGTGCGTGACAATGATAGATTAATTAATACTCATCGTCCAATGACAACCAAAAACTCGGCAGGTTATCTTTTATGGGATGTCATAAAAGCTCCATCGGTTGATGCTTTTATCAATGGCGAAGGTGTGTTTGATATGACAAAATTTTTTGTTGGGGCGCAAGGAACTACTGGAATAATTACTGAAATTACATACAAACTTGTTAAATATGAAAAATTTTCAGACCTTCTTCTCATATATGTTCAAGATATAGAAAAACTTCCAATACTAGTAAAACAATTAATGAAGTCAGACCTTGAAATGCTAGAAATGTATGATGACCACACCTTAAGAGTTGGAATACGCTTTTTTGCGGACTTTATAAAAGATAGAGGAGTATTAAGTTTCATAAAATATATTATTCGTTTTATACCGGAGTTCTGGATGGCTTTAATAGGTGGAATACCAAAATTTGTTGTTATGGCAGAATTTGTTTCTGATAATGAAAATGAATTGCGTCATGAAGTTAGAGATGCGAAAGAAAGAATAGCAGATCTTAATTTAAAAACAAAAATTATTACGAAAAGTAAGGATGAAGAGAAATTTTGGGATTTTAGACATGATAGTTTCAAGATTTTAACTGAACACACACTAGCATCACGCGGAGCTGGTACAGGTACTCGTACAGCGCCATTTATTGATGATATTGCTGTGAACCCAGAATATCTGCCGGATTATATTCCTAGATTAGTTAAAATTCTTAACGAGTATGATATTCTCTATACTATCGCCGGTCATCTTGGCAATGGTAATTTCCATATTATTCCACTCATAGATATGTCTTTGGAAGAAAATAGAAAGAAAATTTTAGAAATTACAGATAAAGTATACACCCTTGCTCTTGAATATCATGGAACGATTACTGCCGAACATAATGATGGCATAATTCGTACACCATATCTGGAACAAATGTTTGGTCCATCAATGGTGGCGCTTTTCTCAAAAGTAAAACGCATTTTTGACCCCCTCAACATTTTTAATCCGGGGAAGAAAGTTGGTATGACAAAAGAAGATATTATGAGGTATATGGAATAATAGATTTTGTGCTATACTATAAGCAATGAAGAAGACTGTTATGCGCAACATCTATATTGATGGCGCCAACTTGCATCGAGCAGCGCTCGAGCTTGGTTTTGATATAGATTATAAAAAGTTTCGAGGATGGCTTCGACAAAAATATAATCCCTCCAACATATATATTTTTCTTGGTTATATGCGAAATCATCAGAATCTATACTTATATTTAGAGAGGTGCAATTTCATTCTTATTTTCAAAGAAACGATTGCTATGAATTCTGAAATTAAAGGAAATTGTGATGCTGAGCTAGTTCTAAAGGTTGTTTCTGATTTTTACAAAGAAGTATATTCAGATGTTATTCTTATAACTGGCGATGGCGATTTTGCATGTCTTGCCCACTTTCTGAAAGAGAATAATATTCCGATTACCATATTAGCACCAAGTATTTACAAATGTTCTTTCCTCCTAAGGAAAATTGATATTCCTATCACATTCCTTAATGATCATTACCATAAGTTTTCTAGAATTATTGAAAAAGAAAAAACCCCCAATATGGACGTATCCATATAAGGGTCTTCTTCATAGTTATGTTGATATATTAGCATAGTATAATAATCAATGCAAATTTCTGATTTTATTCGATGTATTTTTACTATGAAATAATAAACTTTTGTGCTATACTATAATAGTAAAAGAGCCCCACAAGCTCTCACATATTCCTATTATATACCGTGTAATATGCCAAAAAAGAAAGACGATTCTAACAAAGTAAAATCCAGTTATACAGCCGATGACATTTCTGTTCTTGAGGGTTTGGAACCTGTGCGTAAGCGACCTGGTATGTATATTGGCTCAACAGGACCACAGGGATTACATCACTTAATAAAAGAGATTTTTGATAACAGTCGCGATGAGGCAATGGCAGGGCATTGCGACCACATTGAAATTGCGCTTTTGCCGGGTGGATATGTTCGTGTAGCTGATAATGGACGAGGTGTTCCTATAGATAAACATAAAACAACAAAAGTATCAGCGCTTGAAACTATCATGACGGTTCTTCATGCTGGAGGTAAATTCGGGGGCGAAAATAGCGGATATGTTGTATCTGGAGGTTTACACGGAGTAGGAGCTTCGGTTGTAAATGCTCTATCAGAATATTTGCTCGCTGTTGTTTATCGTGATGGTGGTATGTACGCGCAAGAA
>MFUQ01000003.1:40462-41092 GCA_001785725.1 Candidatus Nomurabacteria bacterium RIFCSPLOWO2_01_FULL_36_10b | reverse complement strand
AGGGGTAAGAAAAAATCTGATGTTAAGAAGATTGGTAATTCTAATAAGCATGGAACCATTGTGACATTTTTGCCTGATCATGAAATATTTTCAGAAATTAAATATAATTGGAGCACAATTTTGCATCATTATCGCCAACAAGCGTATCTAGTGTCTGGAACACGTATTACTTTAATTGATGCTCGTGAATATAATAAACCAATAAAACATGATGATGTTTATTACCTTAAATCGGATCTTAAATTAGAAGCACCCTCGCAATCATTTTATTTTGAAGGAGGATTAGTATCAATGGTGAAATATACCACAAAGTATGAAACACTTTTGCATAAAAATATTTTTCATGTAGATAAGACCGAAGACAATATAAAAGTTGAAATTGCTTTGTGTTATGTTGATGATGTAAATGAGCAAGTAACTTCTTTTGCTAATAACACATATACGCCAGGTGGCGGTATGCATATGACTGGTTTTAAAACCGCTCTTACACGTGTTGTAAATAATTATAATAAGAAGTATAAAATTTTATCAGAGAAAGATGGCAATTTTAGTGGGGAAGATTTACTTGAGGGTCTTGTCGCAGCGGTATCTATAGCAATGCCAGATATACAATTTGAGGGGCAGACAAAA
>MFUQ01000003.1:33205-40439 GCA_001785725.1 Candidatus Nomurabacteria bacterium RIFCSPLOWO2_01_FULL_36_10b | reverse complement strand
TTATCTTGAAGAGAATCCAGATGATGCAAAAGCTATATTAAAGAAGGTTGTATTGGCTATGCGTGCTCGTCAGGCAGCCAAAGCGGCGAAAGATTCTATTCTTCGCAAAGGCGCGTTGGAAGGTATGACATTACCTGGTAAGCTAGCAGATTGTTCGTCAAAATCTGCCGATGAGTCCGAACTTTTTATTGTGGAGGGTGATTCGGCTGGTGGCACAGCTAAGCAGGGTCGTGATCGTCGTACGCAAGCGATATTACCATTGCGCGGGAAACCTCTGAATGTTGAAAGAGCGCGACTAGACAAAATGGTAGCGAATAATGAAATTAAGAATATGATTATTGCTCTTGGCACTTCAATTGGCGAGACATTTGATATTGATAAGATACGTTATAAGAAAATTATTATTGCATCAGACGCAGACGTTGATGGCGCGCATATTCAAACTCTTCTTCTTACTCTTTTTTATAGATATTTCCCATTGGTTATTGCATCAGGATATTTATATATAGCTCAACCGCCATTGTATAAAATTACGAAGGGAAAAGAGGTTTCGTATGCTTTTAATGATGATGAAAAAATTCAAGCTTTAAAAAAGCTAGGCATTGACCCCGATGAACTTGAGAGCGCAACAGTAGATGGCATGTCATTGGCAGGAGGTAATGAGCCATCAGATGAAATCCTCGTCTCCGACGAGGAAGAGCAATCTAAAGATAAAGAAATATCAGAAGATGCTTCTTCTACAAAGAAGAAAAGTAAAATTAATGTGCAACGTTATAAGGGTCTTGGAGAAATGAATGCTGATGAGTTATGGGAAACTACCATGAACCCAGAAACGCGCGTGCTTAAACAAGTTACAGTTGAAGACGCAAGTGAGGCGGATAGGATTTTTGATATTTTGATGGGGGACGATGTTCCATCACGTAAGTCCTTTATACAGAGTAATGCGAAGATGGCGCAAATAGATGTTTAAAATAAATATCAATAATATATCCGCCGTTGGCGGATATGTACTATTTAGCGCAAATAAATGTATAAAATAAGTATTACTTATATCCGCCATTGGCGGATATATACTGTTGGTATTTGTATTATTCTAAAGTTTTTTTGAGCAAGTCACGTAATTCTATGATGCTATTTTTCTTATCATCAATCATACCTCGCCAAAAAACTTTTTCTTCCTCACTTAGAGAGTCGTTAATATAGTACTTTTCAATACGCCAAAGACCACGCATTTCTTGTGTGAGTTGAGTTGCTAGATTATATATGTGATTTAGTTCTTCGCTCATATTAAGTAGTTATTATTATAATAATTTTATTATACCATATTATGCATTAATCTCATTATTTATATGTGTTACGAAGTCGTTTAGTGTAATATTATTTAATTTCAAATCACTTCGTCCTTCAACTGTAATTGTATTATTTTTCATTTCCATATCTCCAACAACAATAATATATGGGACTTTTTGAAGTTTAATATTACGTATACGTTTACCTAAGGTGTCATTTGAATCGTGGTGTTCTGCTCTGATCCCACATTGTAGTAATGCATTTGTAACTGTTTTTGTGTAAGTACCATGGGCTTCTGGACTAACAGGAAGTATCGCAACCTGTATCGGAGATAACCATACAGGGAAGTGTCCAGCAAAATGTTCTATGATAACAGACATAAAGCGTTCAAGTGACCCAGAAATCGCGCGGTGGATCATTACAGGAGTTTTCTGCGATCCATCGGTGTCAGTATATTCTAGTTCAAAGCGTTTTGGCATAACGAAGTCCAGTTGCGCGGTGCCAAGTTGCCACTCACGTCCAAGCGCATCTTTAAACATGAAATCAAGTTTTGGCCCATAAAATGTTGCTTCACCTTCTATTTTTTTATATGGCAATTTTTCTTCTTTTGCTATATTTTCTAAAATGGATTCTGCTTTATTCCATGTTTCTTTATCACCTAGATATTTTTCTGGAGTATTATTATCACGCACAGAAAGTGAAACCCAATACTCATTATCGTTGAGCATTCCAAGTGATGTATAAAATGATTTTATAACTTGCACTATATTTCTTACCTCAGTATCTATTTGGTCTGGGCGACAAAATACATGCCCATCGTCTTGTGAAATAGAGCGTACACGCGAAAGGCCAAGTAATTCTCCGGCTTGTTCATCGCGGTATACAACGCCTAGTTCCATAAAGCGTAATGGTAAGTCGCGGTAGCTACGCATACGTGATGCGTATATCTGTGTGTGATGAGGGCAATTCATTGGTTTCATGACAAATTCAGTATCGCCTTGTCCTTTTACTTTGAAAAGCTCATCTCCAAATTTTTCCCAATGGCCAGAAGTTTCATACAATTCTTTTTTTGTAATATGAGGAATTGTTACTCGTTGGTAACCAAAATCTTTTTGCAATTCTTGAATTTTATTAATAATAAGGTCGCGCATAAGCGTGCCTTTAGGAGTAAAGAGAGGAAGACCAGCTCCTACAAGATCAGAGAATGTAAAGAGATCTAATTCTTGTCCTAATTTTCTATGGTCTCGCGTTCTTGCTTCTTCGCGCATTGTTTTATATTTCTCTAATTCTTCTTTTGTTGAAAATGCAAGCCCATATATACGAGTTAGCATTTTATTTTTTTCATTGCCACGCCAATATGCTCCTGCAATACGATCAAGAGTAAAACTTTCTGGGTCAATGTCAGAGAGATTATCAATATGCCCACCACGGCATAGATCTGTGAAATCGTTACATGTGTAAAGTGTTATAAACTCACGTTCTCCTTCTGACACGAGCGCATTGCGCGCGGAAACTTCTTGTATGAGTTCTAGTTTGTACTGATTATCTGTGTACAAATCTTCTGCCTCTTCTTGTGTTATTTCTTTATGAGAAAATTCTTTCCATTTTGGAAGTATTTTTTTCATTTCTTTTTCTATTTTTGGTAAATCTTTTTCACTTGGCACACTATCACCGAAATCAATGTCATAATAAAAACCATTATCAATAGCTGGGCCAAGCGTCAATTTAGCGTCCGGATAGAGTTTAAGTACTACGGCGGCAAGAAGGTGGGCAAGAGAATGACGCAGATATTCCAATTGTTGTGAAGACATAATAACGTTTACACGCGCCGTACAAATGGCACTATGTGATTAGAGTAATGCTTGTATAATAGCAAGATATTGATATTTAATCAATATTACATTTGTTTAATATTTTCTACAATAATATTCATTGCGCCATTACGTTCAACCATTGCTCCTTTTATCGCAATTACGGTATCGGTTTTCAGTACTCTTTTAAATGTCCTATAAACATTCGGAAATAAAACAGCTTCTATTGACCCAGTTAGGTCAGTGATTTTAGCAAAAGCCATTTTTTCATTTTTCTTTGTAGTAATTTCTCTGATTGTTTCTATTACACCTGCTAAAACTACCATATGTCCTGGCTGGAATGTTGCAATAGCATGTTTGATATTCGTACGAGCATTTTCTAGCTTATCTTTGTATGCATCTAATGGATGTCCAGTTAAGTAAAGCCCAAGAAGTTCTTTTTCCCACATAATTCGTTCTTGCAATGTAGCTGGAGGAGCTTCTTCAAGTTCTAATCGTCCTTTTGGTTGTATATTTAAATTAGAAAAGAGCGATGACTGTATTGTAGTATCAACATGTATTTCGCGATTGAAGCGTAATAGATTGTCCATATTAAATAAGAGATGTGCGCGTTCGCCGAATGTGTCTAGTGCGCCAGCCATAATTAGTGATTCAAGTGACTTTTTATTTAAATTTCTATGTTGTACGCGTTCTAGAAAATCTTCAAGTGATACATATAGTCCGTTTTCTTTTCGTTCGTGAATAATGGCTTTACCGATTTCTGTTCCGAAATTCTTTATGTCATTTAATCCGAAACGGATTTTATTTGTTATGTGTCTTCCATCAACTGTATGATCACCATGAGGATGAAAGCCATGCCTCCCTACACTAGGTGGGGCTTGAGGAGATATATCTTGCTCTACAACAACAGTAAAGTCAGAATAACTCTCATTTATATCAGGAGGTAGAATATTGAATCCCATTTTTTTACATTCTTCAATAACTTCAGCAACTTTTTCAATATCACCAGATTCTGCTGTCATGATGGCAGTCATGTACTCTGCTGGATAATTTGCTTTCATATATGCTGTGCGGTATGCAAGTTGCCCATAGCTTGCGGAATGAGCTTTGTTAAATCCATAAGCCGCAAATGGTTGGATAAGCGACCAAATATATTCTGCTTTATCTTTTGTCATAGCATAATCTATTCCATTTACAATTAACCCATTTACCAACTTTTCTTTCTGTGCTTCCATGAGCTCGGGGATTTTTTTACCCATTGCTTTACGTAATTTGTCGGCCTCAAGCCACGAATATCCAGCTAGATTAATTGCAATAAGCATCACATCATCTTGATAAACTAACAGACCGTATGATCTATCAAGGAAAGTTTCTGTGCGTGGGTCCATGAAAGTTATTTTCTTTGGATTATGTTTACGTTCAATATATTCAGGAATAATATCCATTGGTCCAGGACGATAAAGCGCAACCATAGCATTAATATCATGTATCGTTGTTGGTTTAAGTTCTTTCAGCCAACGAGTCATACCATCGCTAGCCAATTGAAATACTCCAAGGGTTTCTCCTTTTGCAAGCATAGAAAATGTTCTAGCATCATCAATTGGAATGTCGTCTACAGCAATATCAATTTCTCGTATCTTCTTTACTCGCTCTATTGAATCAGCGAGTATAGAAATATTTCTGATACCAAGGAAATCAAATTTTGGCAACCCAACGACGCCATCACGCCCGCCAGTATACATATCGTATTGCGTAATTATTACACCACCTTTTGGGTCATATTGTACTGGAGAAAAATCATCAATATGACCAGTTGGAGAAATGACAACACCAGCGGCATGTACTGAAATATGTCGTGCGCATCCCTCTAATTTATGCGCCATATCAATAATCTCGCGAGTGTCATTCTCATTTTCATACATATCAGCAAGTTCTGGGACAAGAACAAATGCTTTGTCAATTGTCATGATACTTCCTTGGTGACCCATTGGTATGAGTTTTGCCAAACGATCGCCAACATTATATGGATATCCTAATGCTCTTGCAACATCACGCACAACTCCGCGAGCATTCATTTTGCCAAATGTCCCAATTTGCGCGACGGCGCTATTTCCATATTTTTCACGAGCATAATTAATCAAGTCGTCTCTTCTATCATCAGCAATATCAAGGTCAATATCAGGAAGTGATGGGCGCTCTGGATTTAGGAAACGTTCAAAGGGGATATGATATTCTATTGGGTCAATACCAGTTATGCCAGATAAATAAGATACCATTGACCCAGCGGCAGAACCTCTTGTATTTGTAAGAATTCCAACTTCGCGCGCATGACGTGTAAAATCTGCCATACATAAGAAATAAGATGGATACTTTTTCATTGATATAATCTTAAGCTCATATTCAATTCTTTCTTTTACTTCTGGTGCAATTTCAATTTGTTTTTTTTCAGCTCCTTCATATGTAATACGTCTTAATTCATCATCAGGAGTAATTCCTTCCGGGAGAGGGAATGATGGAAATTGCCAGTCCTCAAGATCAATATTAATATCAACCATATCTGCTACACGCGAAGTATTTTCTACCGCCCCTGGTATTTCTTTAAAAATCTCATAAGCTTGCTGAGAACTAATGAATGAATAATCGCCATTAATTTTAAATTCCGCGTTGTTTGTATTAATAGCAAGGAGTGTATTATGCGCTTCTTTGTCATCTTTATATAAATAATGGCTATCCCATGTCGCAACCATAGGTATATCAAATTCGTTACTCAATTCTTGTATTTTTGGAATTATTGGCGTGTACCACTCAATCTCAACATGATTAGTTACTTCAACAAATACATTTTCTTTTCCGAAAGTGGAAATATAGAAATTTAAAATTCGTCGCGCTTCATTTTCATTACGATTACGCAATGCTTGTATGAAACGCCCTGTGGGACAACCTGTTAAGCATATGATTCCTTCATTAAACTCCTGTAGAAGTTCTTCGTCCATACGTGGTTTATAATAAAAACCCTCAAGAGACGCACGTGAAACTAATTTTATTAAATTATGATATCCAATTTCATTCTTCGCCAATAAAGTAAGATGGTAATTTTTTCTATCTAAACTCACATCTTTATCAAAACGACTGCGTTCTGCCATATATGCTTCAACTCCAATAATTGGTTTTATGTCATGTTTCTTACATGCTTTGTAAAATTCAATAGAACCGTACATTACTCCATGGTCTGTTAGGGCAAGCGCTGTCATTCCGAGTTCTTTTGCGCGCACAACTAAGTCGGGGATCTTTGATAATCCATCAAGAAGCGAGTAATGCGAATGACAGTGTAGATGAACAAATTGTGGCTGTTCTTGATTATCCATAGACATCTATAATATAGAGTATACCAATCCATACGTGATAGGGAAATATATACAGAAAGTGTGTAGCGTTTTGTGGTACTTGTGTCTAGATACCCACCAAAAGATTCAAAAGTTTTAAAACATGCTAATATAATAAATATATGCATCTCCATATCCCAAAATCATGTAAGTGGGTTATAGGCATTGACGAAGTAGGAAGAGGCCCAATTGCTGGTCCTGTCACAATTGGTTTTTGCGTTGTACGCGCAAGTTTTTTTTCAAAAATAAAACGTGAGTTTTCTGGCATAAATGATTCAAAGAAATTAAGTGCAAGAAAGCGTGAATATTTTTACGGACTTTTAATGGAGCACAAGAATGTGATAGCTCATACGGTTTCTATCTCCGCGCAGAAAATAGAAAAAGATGGAATTGCGTATGCAATTTCTTACGCGATTAGAAAAGGTTTGGAAAATGCTATTAAAATAAATCCACAAAAGTGTTTTGTTTTGCTAGATGGCACTCTACGCGCTCCGGATTCTTACATTCATCAGAAGACAGTCATTCGCGGAGATTCTCTTGTGCCAATTATAAGCGCGGCATCCATTATTGCAAAAGTAACTCGTGATGCATATATGACGCGACAACACAAAAAATATCTCCACTTTGGATTTAACAAAAATAAAGGATATGGAACAAAAAACCACTATAACGCCATTCGGCGTTATGGATTAACACCTTTGCATAGAAAGAGTTGGATTAGATGATTTTACATTTCGCGTTATAATGTGG
>MFUQ01000003.1:0-33144 GCA_001785725.1 Candidatus Nomurabacteria bacterium RIFCSPLOWO2_01_FULL_36_10b | reverse complement strand
ATAGGGTTAGGGGGAGGCCTTTCTTCGGATAGGGTTAAGGGGAGGCCTTTTTTCTTCGGAGTAAGTCATCCTGCTTGAGCAGATGGGGGTTAATTACGGAAGTGTTCTAAATGGAACAAGATTATAAATGTTTTTTAAGGCCTCACTAATGTCAAAAAATAATTTTGCATCTTCTATCCACTGATTCTCAACTGGGCATCCCATGAGATAATTGCCAGTTGCATTTGTTAGTTTATATATACGTCGTGTAGGACGGAATTGTAAAGTACTAGGTCCCCATGTCCATGGACGCAGAATAGCTTCGGCGTATCTTTCTTGAAAACGCTCTATTGCATTTTGTGTTTCTGTCACGTACATTCCACTGACTTTTAATGGCTCACTATAGTACTTCTTCAAGAATAGTTGCCAACGAGCAACCTGATGTCCATCACGTGGCTCTAATTTTTGTCCTGGTCTAATTGAACCACTGAAAACTGGGCACGCGGCATTTTCAAGAACAGTTTCATCTTCTTTAAGAAGTTTCGCAAGTTCTTCAATGATTCTTGGTAAATCAAGAGTTGTATAAAATAAATCTAGCAATTCTTCATTCTTAATAATATCTTCGTCAGAAGGCAATATGTCAAAATCAAATTCTGCGAATCTACAAAAAAATGGATTATTTACATAGAAGAAGAAACGAGGGTCTGATGGCCTTAGGAAAAAATTAGTTAAGTATGGGTCAGCAGAAGGATTCTTACACGCAAAACGATAATATTGAGGAAGGCAATCTCTACTCGTGCACTGTTCTTCTAATAACTGGTCATCTTCTTCTACTGCATATTCATACGCTCCACTGTCATATCCTTCAATCCCGTCGCCATCGCCATCAAATGGGCGAGATTCCCCACGTTGGTCTTCATCAACATCTAAATCAAGGCCGAAATCAATAGCTGGTGAGCCAGGCAGAAGTGGAACAACGTATGTTTCATTATCAAGTGTTAGGGAGTCCAACATAGGATCAACTCCAATAGTATTGATTGGCTCATCCCAATCAGAAGTACATTCTTCCAAACCACCCCCCACATCAGTGGACTCAAACATATTTCCTCCAAGTAATGTAAAATCTCCAAATATAGGAGAATTTTCTTCCGCGCACGTATAAAAATACTCTCCAGACGTATCAATTGTGTTGTCGTATATTATGTTGTTACCTATACTTATATTAATTGGTTCCCATGTGTGGTTATTTTCTTCCATATAAATGCCAACTCCCGTAGCATCATTTTCCGCGAGCGTTACGTGTTTTATTGTTATATCCATAAGCTGGTTTTGGAAACTAAATCCAACTATTCCACTTGCTGATGAATTCCCATGCATAGTTATATTTTCAAATGTATATGTTCCTTCCCACCAAATGTCAAAACCAACTGGGTCTGATGATATGGATTCGTTATTTTTGAAAACAATATTTTCAAATGTTGCGTCTGCTGTTGCACCGCTACTGTAAAAAGATTCTGATCCAATTACAACCCCAGATCCATAGGCTGTGTTATCAGAAAAAACAATGTTCTCAAATGTTGTCGTTATATCTTGTGGTGTATTTTCATCATTTGACTGGCCTAAACTTATAGTGTAAAATCCCCCACTATTATTTGATATTGTTGTATCGGATATAGATACTGTAAGTGGAAATGAATTTGTTGTTGCAAATATAGCTGGGCCCCAAGGCGCGCTGTTATTATCAAATGTGCTATCAGTTATTGTTAGAATACCAGATATCATATATATTCCTCCTCCAAATATGTCAGCATTACCATTTTCAATTGTTACATTATCAAGTATTATTTCACGGTTTGCTGAAGTTTCTGGAGCATAAATTGTGCCACCACTAAGCCCGTATCCGTTACTTAGTATAATATTTTGGAAAGTTACTGCATTTGGACTTTCTACAGTAATTTGTGTTAAGCCACCTAAATTTAAAGTATGGTCATTCCCTTCTATGGTAATGTTGCTATTTGGGTCATTTATTACTGACCATCCTCCAGCGCTATCTGTTGTTATATTAATTGTGTCATCTCCATAACTACCACTTACATCACCACCAGCGACAGTACATGTGCCTTGGTCGGCATCATTATTACTTGCTGTGATGGCATCAGATAGTGTACAAGCAACTTCATCAACAGTTATAATTGCCGCTTCTGTTATATTTAATTTTGTATTTGCAAAAAATATGATGACTAGAAATAAAATTCCCAGACAATAAAAAATATGTTTAAAATAGATATGAGAAATACAGCGAAAACACATATACATATATACAGAAAATTATATAATAATATTAACACACTTTGCATTAGAATGAAAGCAATATTACTATATCCCGCATTGCGATAGCGCAAGTTCATACGACTTGTATTTTCTCAAAGTGTATGTATAATGGCTCAACATATGGTTATACGAATGCGACATACAAGAGCGCACACAGCAAATCGTCGCTCACATCATGCTTTAGTAACTCCAACACTTCGTAAGTGCGAGAATTGTTCCGCATTGAAGCTTCCTCATAGAGCGTGTATGGAATGTGGCACGTATCGTGGCAAAAATGTTATTGATGTAGTTGCTAAAACTAAAAAACGTCAAGCTAAAATTAAAAAGCGCGAAGGGTAAAGGATACCATACCCCTCACTCCTGCTTCGCCACGCCAAGCGTGGCTTCGCAGGAGAGCTCCCCTACAACTAGGGGAGCATAAAAGAAAAGAGGTAGCACTAGCTTTTCTTTTATGTCATGCTATACTCTTAATAATTATTGTTTCATTATTTATTACTGCTGTATATGGCAAATCGACATTTAGCGCGTTCAGTTGTTATGCAAACATTGTTTGCATTTGACTTCAATCCCTCTCTTGAGTCCTCTGCTCAAGATATTCTAGAATATAATATACAAGAATTTGCTCCGGGTATAGAAAATCAACAATTCATTATGAATCTTCTTATTGGCGTTATTGGAAAGAAATCTATCATTGATGAAGTAATACAAAAAGCAGCTCCAGAATGGCCCATTGATAAAATTAATGCCGTTGATAGAAATATTTTACGTCTTGGTTTATACGAGTTACTTTTTGGCGACCATAGCAATGTCCCACCAAAAGTTGCAATTAATGAAGCAATAGAACTTGCAAAATCATTTGGCGGAGAATCTAGCAGTCGTTTCGTTAACGGAGTACTTGGCGCCGTGTATAAAGAAATTGGCGAACCGGGGAAGGAGCAATTAAGTAAACGTAAAATTCCAAAAGAAATTTCTTACGATGAAATGCCTATTGAAAAAAAGGCCGGTGCTATTGTATATTCATTGCATGAAGGACAGTACTATTTAGCTATGCTCCATGACGTGTTTGGTTTTTGGACACTTTCAAAAGGAGGCATAGAAGATAACGAAACACCAGAAAATGCCGCTATTCGTGAAATAAAAGAAGAGATGAATCTTGATATTAAGATTGTAGATAAATTAGGAGAAAGTGAATATGTTGCTAATCATCCGGAAAAAGGGAAAATTCGTAAGCAAGTCCATTATTTTTTAGCGGAATCAGAATATACACCTGTAACATTAGGAAAATCTGGTGGGCTTGATGATGCAAAATGGTTTCCTTTGACTGATGTCGCAGAATTACGAATGTATGAGAATATAACTAATTTTGTAGCAATTGCCGCAGAAAAGTTGCTTGGTAATAAGTAATTTGTTAGTGTTTGAATAATCATAATAATTGCTTTGCAACAATCAAACCAAATTCTGTAGTAATTAAATCAAATATAGAATGATATGAAAAACTTTTCTGATCTAAAACAAACACTTGGTATAACATTTGATAATCAGGACTTGCTAAAGCAAGCATTTACACACCGTTCATATATTAATGAAAATCCTGATAGTGGTTTATCACATAATGAGAGATTGGAATATCTTGGCGATGCCGTTCTTGAGCTTTCTATTACGCAATATCTTTTTCATACATATCCAAATACTCCCGAGGGAGAATTAACAGCATATAGAGCCGCGCTGGTTCGTACGGAATCAATCTCTGATGTGGCACGTAAACTCAATTTTGATGATTATCTTTTATTATCTAAAGGAGAAGCTAAAGATACAGGGAAAGCACGTGATTATATTCTTGCTAATACATTTGAAGCATTCGTTGGGGCTTTATATTTAGACCAAGGATATAATGAAGCAGAAAAATTTATTGGTAAATATCTTTGGCCAAATATTATACAAATTGTTGAAGAAGGAACATGGAAAGACCCAAAATCGCTTGTTCAAGAAAAAGCGCAAGATATTTTTTCAGTAACTCCATCATATATAGTTCTTAATCAGGTAGGCCCCGACCACGACAAGCTTTTCACAGTTGGCATAGCTTTTGGCGATGACCTTGTTGCGGAAGGAACAGGGCACAGCAAACAAGACGCTGAGCAAAAAGCCGCTCGCGCCGCTCTAATAAAGATGGGATGGAAGAAATAATTATGAAACTAAAGAGTTTGCAACTCCAAGGATTTAAGTCATTTGCTCATAGTAATGAGTTAATTTTTGACACTCCAATAACAGCTATTGTTGGCCCAAATGGTTCAGGCAAGTCCAATATTGTTGAAGCGCTACGTTTCGTTCTAGGAGAGCAATCAATGAAGTCCTTGCGTGGCGGTTCTGGTCCTGATCTTATTTTCAAAGGTTCTGGTGGGGGAAGGTCATTAAATAGAGCATCAGTGTCACTTATATTTGATAATTCTGACCGTATATTTCATCTTACAACAAGTGACAATAATAAAATATCTTTAGATTTTGATGAGATAACTATTACACGTGAAGTTTTTAGCGACGGGCAAAATACATATTCAATAAATGGGCACATTGTGCGATTGCGAGACATCATGGAAGTGATATCGTCAGTAAATATCGGAGCGTCCGGGTATCATATTATTTCTCAAGGTGAGGCAGACAGATTGTTAAATGCAAATTTAAGAGAAAGAAGATTTATGCTTGAAGATGCGTTAGGATTGAAAATATATCATTATCGTATAAAAGAAGCTCAAAGGAAATTGGATAAAACGCGAGAACATATGAAAGAGGCAAAATCATTGAGACGCGAAATAGCTCCTCACATGAATTTTCTTAAACATCAGGTTGATAAAATTGAAAAAGCAATAACGTTGCGTAAAGATCTTCTTGAAAGAATGCTTACATATTGTAGTACGGAAGAAGCATATTTAAGATTCCAGCGTGAAGAGTTAGAAAACTCATATGAAAAAGTAAATTATGACATCATTACTATTGGGCGAACATTAGATGAGCAAAAATCTAAAATGGATAATGTTTTTTCAAAAGAAGAAAACAGATTAAAAGATATTGCTAAAGAATATGAATCTCTTCGTCATGATAAGGACGAAATAACACGTCTAATTGGGCGGGTTGAAGGAACACTTGAAGCAATACAGACACAAGTTTTGCCATCAACTTCTCAAAAAACTCTAATACGAATCTCATGGGGAACTGTTGTTACATGGATGACAGACATAGACCGTGAAATTGTGACACTTCAATCATTAAAGTCCGTTGATGAAATTATTTCTGGACTTAAAAAATTACAAAAGAAACTTAGAACTTTACAAACAACACACAGAGATGAGCAGACATATACAGATAAAGAATCAGCCATAAGTGATGACGCAAATAAACGTTTAATAGAATTAAAATCAGAGTATGCGACACTAAGCGAGAAGCTAAGTGTTCTAGTTAGCCGTGAAAATGATTTGCGCACCGAAGAGCTAGAGTTGCTTGCGCATAATGAGGAACACGTGCGTTTAAACAGAGATAGAGAGCAATCCCTTTTCGCTTTGCACACGCAACACAATGAATTGCAGTCAAAATTAAATATGCTGACACTTCGCTTGGAAGCGCAAGAAACAGCAGAACGCGCCTTTCAAGAAGAACTTGATGAAGCGGAAACACTTATTGGGCCAGATATAAAAACATATAGTAAAGAGAAACCATCATTTGATTTTACTACGCCATCGGCACTTGATATGGGCGCGGTTACAAGTCATCTTGAAAATGAAAGACGTTCTATAGAACGAATAAAAATCAAAATAGAAGAAATTGGAGGAGGGTCTGGTACAGACATTATTCAAGAATATAATGAAGTAACTGAACGTGATAAGTTTCTTGAAAGAGAAATAAATGACCTTGAGGCATCAATGAAATCGCTTGAAGACATGATGAATGATTTAACGATGAAATTGCGAAGTGAATTTGAGAAAGGCATTGAAAATATAAATATACGCTTTAATGATTTATTTAAAACTATGTTTGGTGGTGGAAACGCGCGCGTTAATATTGCCCCAATTGAACAACGTCGTCGCAAATCTATATTAGAAGATGAAATTACAGAAGAAGATATTGATGGCAATAATAGCAATGAGGATAATCTTGATGAAGATAGTGAAGATTTGGTTAAAGAAGAAGGCATTGATGTTATAGTGCAGTTGCCACGTAAGCGTGTTCAAGATTTGCAAATGCTTTCTGGTGGTGAGCGTTCGCTTACATCAATTGCATTTCTATTTGCTCTTACACAAGTTAACCCACCGCCATTTCTTGTATTAGACGAAACAGACGCAACCCTTGATGAGGCAAATAGCCAGCGTTATGGAGATATGATTCAAAATCTATCATCAGTTTCACAATTAATAATAGTTACTCATAATCGTGAGACAATGTCACGCGCTCACGTACTTTATGGCGTAACTCTTGGTTCAGATAATTCATCGCAACTTCTATCAGTTAAGCTAGAAGACGCAGTTCAATATGCAAAATAATTTTTATGTAATATATTTTTTTAAATCTCGCTCTGCGAGATTTTTTATTTGTTTCATCTGTTCATATCTAACTTGTCTTTCTTATAAATAAGAGTATTCTTCATTTGAATATTTCAAAAACACTAAATTTTTTAAATAATGGAAAAACTTTTTGTTTTTATCGGCCACAGGCCTGAGCGAAATAAAATTTGCTTGGCCATCTGCTCCAGTTCTGAACCGGAAAAAAATGTCCACGGAAATGTATTATTTCGGAAAGGAGTCGTGGCGAACACAGCGGGAGTTTCAGAAATGGTAGCTTTCCTGAAAGCAACTAACGTGATTGGCAGTCATGATTTGTCAATTCACGAAAATGTAAGATATTCTGAAACAAAGGGCGGGCTAGTGCCTTGTCCTGTTTCGGAAGCAAGCAATTTTTTGATTAAGATAATAACTGGAGCAATAGGAATTGTTTCTTCAGTTGTTACCACGCCATGAATTTTTGCCTCCGAGCCAAGTAAAGAGGTCATCTTGGCTCAAAAAACCAGCCCCTGTAAGGCTGGTTTTTGTTAGTTGAGATATTGAACTTGCACGTATGTATCATTAGTATCTTTATTAAATATATCCACATTGTCTGTTCCAACAAAACGCCAGTGCCATGGCTCATAGATATAGCCAGTTTCATCCTCGTATCCTTTTGGGTAACTCATAACGAAACCATATTGTGAAGCGTGTTTTGTAATCCATTTTCCCTCTGGTGATTTTGCAAAAGCAAGTGACGCTGAAGCGTAGTCATCCGAAGCGGCTGCCAAATCAACCGTTGTGCCTAATTGATGTTCCGAATGTCCTGGTTCAGCAACACGTAGTAATTCACCTTTACCATGTTCGGCAATATTGTCAGCATAAAGACTTTTCTGCTCTGTTCGTGAGCGATATCCTGATGTTATAACTATATGATGCCCAGCATCACGCGCATCTCTTAGCATAGTTAATAAATTAACTGCTGTTGTTTCATCAATACAAATTGACCTATTGTCTTTTGTTGGTATTTCTTTTTCTATTTTCACAAGAAAACTTGGTACATATTTCCCAATGTCAAAACCACGACTCATTGGAGCAAAATAACGAGGTTGTTCAAGAACATCTTTGGAAGGACACGATCCTTTATCAAATAAGTAGCTATCAATGAGAGGAACTTCAACATAATGTGTTGGTGTTATGAGTGCGCGCGGTTGAGGAATTATGTTCTTAAATGAATTCTCTCGCGTTGCGAGAGAATCTGATATTATTTCTTCAGACTCAGTATTAAAAAGATTTGTATCGTCAGATAGTATAGATTCTTCTTCAGTCATATCCAATGCAGAGCTTGCTTGTGCAAGAAATGTAGAAGAATTATTGTTATAAATATCGGCAAGTTTAGAGCCACCAATAAAAACACCGATACTAAGACCTGCACCTATCCCAATAGAAAACATTCCCCATACGATATAATTTGTGAATCTAATAATTGATTTCATTAAAAGCAAAAAATATATTTTGGCAATGCCAAAATGAATTTTAAATTAAAAATCATATGTAGTATACCTAATTTCTTGTAAGAACGGTATAGTCAATCAATCTATTGTCCACGTCAACGCTTAGAAGTTTTATTTTTACAATATCACCAACATGGAATGTCCATCCGCTTGTGTCAGCGATAACAACATTTTGTTTTGGGTCAAATGTAAAGTGGTCGCCTTTTATATTACGATAAAGCGCCATTCCCTCTGTTTTGGTATCACGTTCTGAAATAAACATACCATTTTTAGTCAATCCAGTGATCATGCCTTCAAATATTTGGCCTACTTTGGATTGCATATACTGCGCCTGCATATAGTGTATTGATGTACGTTCCGCTTCAGCTGCATCGCCTTCGCGCTGACTAGAATGTTCTGCTAATTCTTCGTACGCCTCTACTTCTGATTGGTCAAGATTATGGCCACGAAGAGCCAAATCCAATAAACGATGAACCATTATGTCTGGGTATCTACGAATAGGGGATGTAAAGTGTGTATAATCTTCAAAGCCAAGCCCATAGTGTCCAATATTATCTATTGTATACACCGCCTTTGCCATTGATCTCGCTATCGCTATTGATAAGGCGTCACGAACATCATTATTTGGCGCTTCTTCAATTATGCGATGTAATTCATGTGATGGGACAACGCCATCTTCAATTGGAACGACATATCCCATTGTTGATAGAAATTGTTGTAGTTCTTTTACACGTTTTAATTCTGGTCTGTCATGCACACGATATACCATTAGACCCCCTGATTGTTGCGACATAAACTCAGCAACTAATCTATTAGCTAGAAGCATAAACTCCTCAATCATTTTATGAGCATCCTTGCGAATTTTCTTGCGTACCTCAAGAGGATGTCCATCTTCATCAAGCACGAAACGCAGTTCTTCTTTTTCAAGCGTAAGCGCTCCAGAAGCAATTCGTTCATCACGATATATTTTTGCTAAGTTATTAAGTATTTGTAATTCTTTTGCATAAGGTCCTGTTCCTTCCTCAATTCCTACCTGCGCTTCGTCATACGTAAATCTTTTATTGGATTTTATTATTGTACGGCCGTACCATGTATTGCTTATTTCTCCTTTAGGATTTAGTGTAACAATAACAGAGAAAGCAAGTTTTTCCTCATCTTGTCTAAGAGAACAGAGATTATTAGACAGAGCTTCTGGTAGCATTGGTATTGTGCGGTCAACAAGATAAACCGAAGTCGCGCGTTTTTGCGCTTCTTGGTCAAGAGCTGTGCCCGGTATTACATAATGAGCCACATCAGCAATGTGTACTCCTACACTGTAGTTTCCGTCAGGAAGATATTCAAAAGAAAGAGCGTCGTCAAAATCTTTAGCGTCATCAGGGTCAATAGTACATGTCGCAATTTCTCGCATGTCACGTCTGTTTTTTCTATCATCATCAGTAATCCCACGTTCAGATAATTCTTGCGCTTCAGCTAATACATTATCAGGAAATTCTTCATCAAAGCCACGTTCAAGGGCATATCCTTTCATGTGCCCATCAATAGATGAAAGTGGTGGCAGTATTTTTTCTATTTTTGCGACTGGCAATGTTTCCCAAGATGTGAGAGTCACGAATACTCGGTCACCAACACTAGCCTTGCCAATATCGTTTTCTGGGATAGTAAATTCTATTGTATTATAGCGGTCGCTTAAAGCAATAAAATAACGGTCAGATTTTTTTTCCAATGTACCGATATATCCGTGTTTATCACGGCGTAAAATACTTGTTACTGCCCCAACATATCCAGTTGTAGTTGAAATATCTGTAATAGTTACACATACACGGTCTTTGTGAAGAGCGTGTCCGGTGGCATGGGCAGGTATTTCAATTACATGCTCTATTTCACGATTGCGGACGAAGCCAACGCCATTTTTGCCAAAGTAGAATGTTCCTTCAATTTGACTACCTACAACTAGAGTGTCTTGTTCTTGTTTCATACAATATGTGTGTTTTATGGAATTTGAGTATAACATAATTCATAATTTTTTGCTCCCCTAGTGTAGGGGAGCTGTCCTACGAAGCTCTCTTGAGCGTAGTAGGACTGAGGGGTATAGTAATATATAATTTGACTTTTCATAATACTTTCGCTACTATCTTCTTTTATATGTTAAAGATTCGTCTACAGCGTATTGGTCGGAGACACGACCCAAAGTTCCGTGTGATTGTTACGGAGGCTAGTCGTGGCCCTAAGACAGGGAAGTTTATTGAAGTTGTTGGTTCATATGATGCGAAAGCAGGGAATACGTCTCTTGTTAGTGACCGTATAAAATATTGGTTATCAATGGGCGCTCAAACATCTGATACAGTTCATAATATACTTATTTCTCAGAAAGTAATTGAAGGAAAGAAAGTTAATGCATTACCAAAGAAGACGGTTATTAAAAAAGACAAGAAAGAAGAAATCATTTCACCTTTAATACAAGAAACTGAAGTTGCTGTGGAGGAAGCCCCAGTTGAACAAAATTGATCTTTACTGTATACTATTTTAGACAACAGATGTCGTTAGTATTCGGACGATCTGTTATTTACTAATAATCAGTACACATGTTGTGACTATAAGAGTGTTGTAGTATAAGCCCTTGTTTTCACTTCTAGATATATATGGATCCTGTACAAGAATTTCTTGATTATGTATTAAAAGCACTAGTTGATAAGCCAGAGTTAGTTAAAGTTGATCGTAAAGTAGATGAGATGGGGGTTCTTCTCACTGTAGATGTGGGTCAAGATGATATGGGTAAAATTATTGGTCGCAGTGGAGCTACCGCAAAAGCTCTACGTATCATTCTTCGTGTTGTTGGTATGAAATATCAACAGCGCGTAAATATGAAAATCAATGAACCGTCTGGCGGTTATCGTGGTAATACGACAAGTCATGCCGCAAATGCTGATGATGTTGACGCTGCTATTGCTGACCTTAAAGATGATGTCGGAGTTGTTTAATATATCTTTGCAATCATCCGCGCTTAGCGCGGATGATTGCATATATAAATAATGATATTTCATATAGTTACGTTATTCCCAGATATTATGCAGTCATACTTCAGTGACTCGGTTATTGGAGTTGCTGTTCGTAATAAGAAGATACAAATTAAATTTTATAATCCTCGCGATTATACAACGGATAAACATCACAAAGCCGACGATCGTCCGTATGGCGGTGGTCCAGGTATGGTTATGTATGCTGAACCAGTTCTTAAAGCAGTCGCAAAAGCGCGCGGTAAGTCACAGAAGAAGAAATTTAAAATAATAATACTTTCGCCGGGTGGAAATTATTTTACTAATACTCGCGCTCGTGAATATGAAAAGAAATATACTGACATTATATTAATCTGCGGAAGATATGAAGGTATAGACGCGCGTGTAGAGAAAATTCTAAAAGCGGAATTAATTTCCATTGGCGATTATGTTGTGACTGGGGGCGAATTGCCGGCCATGATTATTGTAGATGCCATCGCGCGTCAAATAAAAGGTGTTCTTGGTAAATATGAATCATTAGAAGAAGAGCGAATTTCTTCTCATGAAGTTTACACACGGCCAGAAGTATTAATATGGAAAGGGAAGAAGCATCGTACCCCAGATGTCCTACTTTCTGGTAATCATAAGGATATTGAGAATTGGAAGAAATCATTATAAATAACTGTGCATATCTCTTTGACTAAGAATTAATTCTATGTATACTTGACTGCTATAGTAATGATTTAGTTATTGTTGGCTTCCGTCCATTAATCAAAAATCATAAGAGCCGCGCAAATATACTTTGCCCTGAGTTATTGTGTGCGTTGTATATGGTATGGCCATTTCAACTGTAGGAAGAGAGAAAAAATATTTCTCTCGGTATCATAAGCCGTTAATTCCAGTCCCTAATTTAGTAGAAACTCAAGTTGATTCATATAGTAAATTTTTGCAAGAAGGTATAAAAGAAGCTATAGCAGAGTTTTCTCCGATAACTGATTATGCGAATAAGAAATTTATTCTTGAATTTCTTGATTTTAGCGTACTTAATCCAGAAAATGATGAGCACCACTGCAAATTTAATAAATTGACATATCAAGCTACTATCAAAGCACGAGTTAAATTGACTAATAAAATTCTTCACTCAGAACATGAGCAGGAGATATTCTTAGCTGATATTCCTGTTATGACAAGCCATGGGACATTTATTATCAATGGTTCTGAGCGTGTCATAGTTCCTCAGTTGGCGCGCAGTTATGGAATATTTTTTACAGAAGTAGATACAAAACAGGGACATTTCTTTGGCGCAAAAGTTATTCCTTCACGTGGGGTATGGTTGGAATTTGAAGCTGAAAAAGATGGTGTAATTTATGTGCGTATTGATCGTAAGAGAAAGTTTTCAGTGGCATCGTTATTGCGTGTTTTTGGTTTTGAAACGGATGAGCAGATTCTAAAAGCATTTAAGAATGAAGATATCCGTGCTTTTATTGGAAAATCAATCAAAAAAGATTCTGCGCACTCGCTTAATGATTCATATATAGAAATTTATAGAAAGTTACGAGAAGGTGAACAAGCAACCATTGAAAATGTAAGAGATTTCGTTAATGCGTTATGGACTGCTGAACGATATGACTTATCTCGTGTTGGCCGGTATCAATTTAATAAGAGATTTGAGCTTGATACAAGTGACGCTTCATTAGAAAAAACTCTTCTTACAAAAAATGATTTAGTTCTTATTGTTGAATATATCGCTAAATTGAATATTACTCCAGGTTCAGTCGCAGATGATATTGACCACCTAGGAAACCGTCGCATTCGTTATGCTGGAGAGCTTCTACAGCAAAAAATAAGAAAAGGGATGACACAGATGAAGCGTAATATTCAAGACAAAATGTCTACGATGGACAATGAAACAACAATGCCTATTCAAGTTGTAAATCAAAGACCTTTGCAGGCGCGTATTAAAGAATTCTTTTCAACAAATCAACTGTCACAATTCATGGAACAGGAAAATGTTTTGAGTGAAATTGAGAACGTTAGACAGTTATCAGCGCTTGGTCCTGGCGGGCTTACTCGTGAACGCGCTGGTTTTGAAGTGAGAGACATTCATCCATCACATTATGGACGTATCTGCCCTGTGCATACACCAGAAGGACCGAATATTGGTCTTATTCTTCACATGTCGCTATATGCTCGTATTAATGAGTTTGGGATGATGGAAACCCCATATGTTAAAGTTACACACGGTAAAATTACTGGCGAAGTGGTGTATATGAATGCGTATGAGGAAGAGAAATATGCGATTACACAATCTAATACTAGTTATAATGATAAGGGAGAAATCACGAGTGCGTATATTGAAGTACGTCTAGGAGGACAACCACGTGTTGTGCCTAAGAAAGATGTTCAATATATTGATGTTGCAGCAAATCAGACATTTTCTGTGGCTTCAGCACTTATTCCTTTTATAGAAAACGATGCGGCTAACAGAGCATTGATGGGTTCTAACATGCAGAAGCAAGCTACGCCTTGTATTATTCCTGCTGCGCCGATTGTAGCTACTGGAATTGAAGAGCAGGCGGCTCGCGATACTGGGCGCATGGTAATTGCTGAGCATGATGGAATTGTTACAGCTGTTGATGGTCGTCATATTATAGTTACTGGGAATAAAGATAAAGAAACAAAATACAAATTAGTAAACTATGTGCGTAGCAATGATTACTCTGTTATGCACCAGCGTCCAATAGTTAATATTAATCAGAAAGTAAAAAAGAATGATGTGCTAGCCGATGCTTCAACTACTGATAGCGGGCAAGTTGCTTTAGGGCAAAATGTTCTCACGGCATTTATGTGTTGGCGTGGCCAAAATTTTGAAGATGCGATTGTGATTTCACAGCGTTTAGTAAAGGACAGCACTTTTACTAGCATTCGTATTCATGAATATGAGTCAATTGTTCGCGATACAAAGCTAGGACCAGAAATGACAACGCATGATATTCCAAATGTTGGTGAAATAAAATTGAAAGATCTTGATGAAGACGGAGTTATTCGTGTTGGCGCAGAAGTACACGAGAATGATATTCTAGTTGGCAAGATTACTCCAAAGGGAGAGTCAGAATTAACTCCAGAAGAACGTCTTCTTAGGTCAATCTTTGGTGAAAAAGCACGAGATGTTAAAGATACGTCACTTCGTCTTGATTATGGAAAGAGGGGACGTGTAATTGGAGTAAAAGTTTTTTCTCGTGAATCAGGGCACGAACTTGAATCTGGTATTATAAAGAAAATCTATATTGAAGTTGCAGAAATGCGGAATGTTCAAGTTGGAGATAAACTTGCTGGTCGTCACGGGAATAAAGGAGTGATCTCAATTGTTCTTCCAGAAGAAGATATGCCATATATGGCTGATGGTACTCCTATTGATATAATTTTAACTCCGATGGGTGTGCCGTCGCGTATGAATATAGGGCAGATATTGGAAATGCATATGGGTATGGCCGCAAACTCTTTGAATTATCAAGCGATTGTCCCTTCATTTGCAAGCCCAACAGAAGACGAAATTAAAGATGAACTTGAAAAGGCGGGGTTTGATAGAAGTGGGAAAGTAAAATTGTATGATGGTCAAACTGGTGAAGAATATGCTCAACCAGTTGCTGTCGGATACATGTATATTATGAAACTTCATCACATGGTTGATGATAAGATGCATGCGCGAGCGATTGGCCCTTACTCTCTTATTACACAACAACCGTTAGGTGGGAAGAGTCAATCCGGTGGACAGCGTTTTGGAGAAATGGAAGTATGGGCATTAGAAGGATATGGTGCGGCGTATACATTGCGTGAGATGCTTACAGTTAAATCAGATGACATTATTGGTCGTTCACAAGCATTTGACGCAATAATCAAAGGAAACAATATTAGTACTCCAACAATACCAGCGTCATTCAATGTCTTAGTGAATTATCTTAGAGGATTAGCATTAGATGTAGAATTTCACGAAAGTCGAATTGAAGAAGAAAGAAATTATAGATATTAATCTCATAACACTATATATGAAAACCAATGAACATCTTAATGCTTTATCTTTACGTCTTGCATCTCCAGACATTATACGAAGTTGGTCACGAGGCGAAATTCAAAAGCCAGAGACAATTAATTATCGTACAGGGCGCAGTGAACGTGGCGGTCTATTTGATGAGCGTATATTCGGCCCTGAAAAAGATTTCCAATGTTACTGTGGTAAGTATAAAGGAATCCGTTATAAAGGTATTATATGTGAAAAATGTGGTGTAGAAATAACACGTTCTATTGTACGTCGTGAACGCATGGGTCACATTGAACTTGCAAGCCCAGTTGCTCATATTTGGATGTTGCGTGGCATTCCATCACGTATGAGCATGTTGCTTGATGTATCAGTTACACAACTTGAAAAAGTAATTTATTTTGCTGGATACATTGTTACGCATGTTGATGAGGGTGAGCGTATAAAAATTCTTAAAGAACTTGAGGTTGAATATAAATCTAAACTTAAAACTTTGATTGATGAAAATGAACAAGAAAAGTTTAAAACCCTTTATCAGAAAACACGTAATGAAATTACTAATATTCGTGTTCATAAAGTATTAAATGAAATTGAGTATAATTCATTTTCAATGAAATATAGTACTTTATTTGAAGCTGGTATTGGTGCTGAATCCGTGCATCATATATTTAAATCAATGAATTTGGAGCAAGTCCAGGCAGAACTTGAACATGAGCTTGAGAAAACAGAAAAAGCAACTCGTGATAAAATTGAAAAACGCCTAATCCTCGTTCGTTCAATGTTAAGATCTGGCGTGCGTCCGGAATGGATGTTCTTAACTGTAATTCCTATTATTCCTCCAGCGTTGCGACCAATGGTTGCTCTTGAAGGCGGACGTCATGCGACATCTGATGTAAATGATTTGTATCGTCGTGTTATCAATCGTAATAATCGTTTAAAAAAGCTTAAAGAAATAGGAGCTCCTGATGTAATTCTTCGTAATGAAAAACGTATATTACAAGAAGCGGTTGACTCATTGATTGACAATACAATTAGAAAAACATCAGGAAGTGCCGCAATGAGCCAAGCGCAACGAAGACAGCTAAAATCTCTTGCTGATAATTTGAAAGGGAAGCAGGGACTTTTCAGGTCAAATCTTTTAGGTAAACGTGTTGATTACTCTGGACGTTCCGTAATTGTTGTTGGGCCAAATCTTAAACTTAACGAATGTGGTTTACCAAAATATATGGCTCTGGAACTTTTTAAACCATTTGTAATGTCAGAAATTATTAAACGCGAACTTGCATTTAATATTCGTGGCGCAGGTAAATTAGTTGAAGATACAGACCCTATTGTGTGGGAAATTTTAGAAGAAGTTATAAAAGGCAAATATGTTCTTTTAAACCGCGCTCCGACACTCCACAGATTATCAATTCAAGCATTTAACCCTGTTCTAATAGAAGGCAAGGCTATTCAGATTCACCCGCTAGTATGTTCAGCATTCAATGCCGACTTTGACGGTGACCAAATGGCCGTCCATGTCCCTCTTTCTGACCAAGCACAACGTGAAGCGCGTGAACTTATCGCGGCAAATAAAAATCTATTACGTCCTCAAACAGGTGAACCAGTTACGACACCATCTCAAGATATTGTTCTAGGTTGTTATTGGATGACGTCTGTTGTTGAAGGATCTCTAGGCGAAGGACGTATATTTGGTAGTGTGAATGAGGCAATTACTTCATATGATTTTGGTATGATTAATTTTCGCGCTAAGATTATGGTTCGTGGAAGCAATACTCCTAAATATTTCGCGTTTAAAGGAGAGTTATTCCCAACAACGGTTGGCCGTCTACTATTTAATAGTATTTTTCCCGATGATTTCCCATTTGTTGATGGTTCTGTCACAAAAAAAATTCTTAATAAAACGATACAGAAAGTTATTAATCAATATGGTATTGATGCTACTCCTCCAATGTTGGATCGCATAAAAGCATTTGGTAATCAATATGCTACATTATCAGGTACCACTTTTGGTATTGATGAACCAACTGTTCCAAAAGAGAAAAAAGCTCTTGTTATAGACGCAAAGAAACGTGTTGATATAATAAATGACCAGTTTTCTGAAGGTCTTATATCTGACCAAGAACGATATCGCATGACTATTGAAGTATGGTCTGATATAACACGCAAAATTCAGAGTATATTAGAAAAAGAAGTCCCAAATATACAATCAATTAATGACATGCTTGTGTCTGGTGCAAGAGGTACACTAAGCCAGCTAAACCAAAGTTCTGGTATGAAAGGCGTTATTGTTAACGCTAAAGGTCAGGAGCTAGATTTTCCAATTATCTCATCATACAAGGAAGGATTAACTCCTCTTGAATATTTCATTAACACAACAACCGCGCGTAAAGGTCTTACTGACACAGCGCTTAATACAGCGAAAGCTGGTTACCTAACACGACGTTTACATGATGTTGCGCAAGATGTGGTTATTATGAGTGAGGATTGTGGGACAAAGGATGGCATTCTTATCTCTTCTCAAAACGTTGATGGTATTGAACGGTCATTGTCTGACCTTATATATGGTCGTGTTGTATCGGAAGATATAGTTGATAATTCTAAAAATGTAATTGCAAAACGTAATACTCTTATAACAAAGGAACTTGCGAGTGAAATTGAAACATCTGGCATAAAATCATGTTCCGTGCGTTCTCCACTTACGTGTTCTATGTTCCATGGATTGTGTCGTCACTGTTATGGTATGGATCTTGGACGTAATGGTTTAGTTCGTCTTGGAGAGGCCGTGGGAACAGTTGCTTCACAAGCTATTGGCGAACCGGGGACACAGCTTACTCTTCGTACATTCCATAGCGGTGGTGTTACTGGACGCGATATTACACAAGGTTTGCCTCGTGTTGAAGAAATATTTGAACGTCGTATACCGAAAGTTCCTGCTGTTATAGCTCATGATAATGGTATGATTACTGACTTGAAGAAAGTTGATGGTAAGTTTGTAATTACTTTAACAGCGGACGCTTCTGGTAAATCAGCATCTAGTTCAAAATCTGTTGACTATGTTGTTGATGCTAGGCGTGTTCCAATTATAAAGAAAGGCCAAGAAGTTACTGCTGGCCAAACATTGACTGATGGTTCAATTGACACATTAGAATTATTCCGTGTAGCTGGGAAGAAAATTACAGAGTCGTACATTGTAAATGAAGTTGCTAAAGTTTATGAATTGCATGGCACTCCTGTTGATAGGAAACACTTGGATCTTATTATCCGTCAGATGTTTTCTCGTAGAAAAGTAACAGAGCCAGGCGACTCTCTGTTTAGCACAGGAGAAATAGTGGAAAATTCAGTTCTTGCTGAAAATAATACTCGTCTTGAAAAAGAAGGCAAACTCTCAGCCAAAGCGGAAATAATGCTTATGGGAATTTCTGATGTAGCACTTTCAACTACGAGTTGGTTATCATCAGCATCATTCCAGCATACAAATCGTGTTCTTATTACTGCCGCTATTCAAGGAAGGGTAGATACTTTGCGAGGCCTAAAGGAAAATGTAATCATAGGTGGATTAATACCTGCTGGCACTGGGTTTGACGCGAACTTTGTTGATATGACTGGTATTCGCACAACAACAGCAGAATCTAGTGATGTGATAGAATAATATTGATGTCATCTGATACAGTAAACAACATCAAAGAATCTCTTCCTATAGAAGAGGTCGTTGGGTCATATATTAAGCTTGAAAGAGCTGGTAAAAATTATCGTGCCCGGTGTCCATTTCATAATGAAAAAACACCATCATTCTATGTAACTCCAGATATTGGTATATATAAATGTTTTGGATGCGGGAAAGGCGGAGATATTTTTTCATTTGTTGAAGAAATAGAAGGTTTGGATTTTTTTGGTGCGTTAAAACTCTTAGCAAGTAAAGCGGGCATTTCTCTTACTAAAGAATTTAATTCTGAATATCCAGCTAACGTTTTATATGATATTTTAGATTTTGTAAGACGATTATATGAAGTAAATCTGCGTCAAACACCAGAAGTTGTTGAGTATTTGCTTAGTCGTGGCATAACAAAAGAAACACTTACAAATTTTCATGTTGGATATGCTACAGCTGGCGGTGATACAGTATATCGTGTTCTAAAAGAAAAAGGATATAATGACCGCGACATTGAAATGGCAGGAATATGTGCTAAAGGAGAAGGAAAATATTATGACCGTTTCCGAGAAAGAATAATGTTTCCTATAAATGACACACAAGGACGTACGGTTGCTTTTTCCGGAAGAATATTTCCGTTATCAGTGTCAAAGACAGATACAGCAAAAACAGGGAAGTATATAAATAGTCCGGAAGGCAAGTTATATAACAAATCAAATATTTTATTCGGGTATGACCGCGCTAAACGCGCCATGTTGTCGCAATCTCGCGTTATTATTGTTGAAGGGCAAATTGATTTACTTATGGCTCATCAAGTTGGTACAATTGAAGCAGTCGCATTATCTGGCACTGCTCTTACACCAGAACATTGCAAGCTAATAAAGCGTTTTACTGACAATGTAATTCTTGCTCTTGACCATGATGATGCTGGCATCACAGCAACAGAACGTAGTGTTATGGTTGGGTATGAAAAAGAACTTGATATGCGTGTTGCCCTAATGTCTTCTGGAAAAGATCCAGCAGATGTTATCGCTAGCAATCCAGATGAATGGCATAATGCTCTTACTAATGCTTGTGATTATATAGAAGTTCGTCTTGATTTAATTCGTATAGAAAATGTAGATAAGCGTATTCAGGAAAAATATGGAGCAATTCGTTCACATATTTTCCCATTTATAGAAATGGTTCCGAATGCTGTGTATCGTGACCGTTACTTACAAAAATGTTCTGATATCTTGGGCGTTGAAGTATCAGGCGTGCGTACTGAATATGAGCGTTGGATGGCAAGTCAGAAACATACAACAAGAATTACTTCACCACTTGCGAAGCAAGTGGAATCAAAATCTGATGACGACATAAAAATAACGCAAGATAATATATCGCCTCGCGATATGATAATAGGAATAATTGAATATATAAAGTCATTATATCCAGAAAAAGACCAATCACCGTATCATGAGAAATTTAATGTGATATATGATAAATATATTTCTTCTTCTGAAAAAGAATCTCGTCCTGTCGGCATAACTCCATATCAAATATGCATTAATGAGCTTGGAGGATTAACAGATGTTTTAATCACACGTATGGGTATACGTCTTGAAAAACAAGATGAAAAGAATCAAAAGCAATTACTTAATGGCGCACTATTTCTTTACGAAAAAGATATGATAGAAAAGAAACGCGCAGATATACGACATAATTTAATGAGTTGTGACAAAAATTCTCCGGAATATTTATTACTTGTTGCAGAACTTGAATCATTAACGCGTTCTCTTGATGATATAAAAAAGGAAATCAATCAAGAGTATTTATAAATATATTATTAGGCCATCTGCTGTAGGCAGACACTGACATTAATTTCTGTTATACTACAAAAGTACATGCGAAAAAAAGCGTACAAGCAAAAACCAAAAAAGTCAAAAAAATCAACATATGTGTTGAAACGTGCTACGAGCAAGCTATCTGCTCGAAATAAAAAGGGTTGGAAAATGACCAAAAAACAAGCGTCATCTTCAAAGCGACAATCCCATATAAAAGTTTTGCCACGTTCTTCAAGTAAAATAAAGAAGACAGAAAAACCGATTAGTCGTGATGTAGTTCTCAATCAACTTATTGAAAAAGGCAAAAAACGTCATTTCATCACATACGACGAAATGCTAAAAGCATTTCCTGATATTGAGAATGACATAATGTTTTTGGATGAGGTATATAGAGCATTAGAGGATGCCGGAGTTGAAATATCAGAAGGAGCTGATCTTTTAGACCTTTCAAAAATATCTGATTTAGGAAGTAATGAGGAACTCATTAATTTAAAAGAAATAGAGTTATCATCAAGTCCATATGACTCAATTCAGATGTATCTAAAAGAAATTGGTAGATACCCACTTATAAAAGCGGCAGAAGAAAGAGAGCTTGCTCAACGCATTGAAGCGGGCGACAAAGAAGCAGAAAATCTTCTAGCAAATGCGAACTTGCGTCTTGTTGTGTCTGTCGCAAAGAAATATGTTGGCCGTACTCCCGACTTAACGCTCCTTGACCTTATACAAGAAGGGAATCTTGGCTTGTTCAAGGCAGTTAATAAGTTTGACTGGACAAAAGGATATAAATTTTCAACATATGCAATGTGGTGGATTCGCCAATCAATCACTCGCGCACTAGCTGATCAATCGCGTACGATTCGTATTCCTGTGCACATGGTTGAAACAATTTCAAAGTACAAACAGGTTTATCGTCGCCTTTCTCAAGATCTTGGTCGCAAACCACTGCCTGAAGAAATAGCCGCAGAGATGGAAATTGAAGTTGAGAAAATTTACATGATTGAAAAAATTAATCAATCCACATTGTCGCTGGAAGAGCCATTATCAGATGATAGCGACGAAAAGTCGGCTCGTAGTGATTTTATTGCTGACGACCAAGTAGCGCCACCGACTGTTGATGTTTCTAAACGCATTCTTCATGACCAGATTGAAGAAATTCTTTCTGATTTACCCGAAAAAGAGCGTTGCATTATTGAAATGCGTTATGGTCTTGGTATGTATAATGGTGTTAATCATACACTTGAACAAGTTGGAAGCAAATTTGGTGTTACTCGCGAGCGTATACGTCAAATTGAGGCAAAAGTGCATGATAAAATACGTAATAATGAGAAAGTAAAGAAGTTACTTGACTACTGATTTTGTGGTATACTACATAAGTTAGAACATTAATAATCTAGTCTATGGCGTATGTCGCATTATATATTCTCTGCTATTTCTCTTAAAATGAGAGAAAGTTCTAGTGAATATGTAGTTTTGTGTACATACACGTTATTAAATATGATGAAAACAGGAAAGAAAAACATTCCTATGTTGATAGCATGGATACTTATTATTATCGGCGCTCTCAACTGGGGATTGGTAGGCATTTTTAATTTTGATATTATTGCCACGATATTTGGTGATATGGGCGTTGTTACTCGCATAATATATATCCTTGTTGGCGTTAGTGCGTTATGGATGCTTGTTGATATGAAATCTGGTAGTGCAGGTGGTTGCCATTGCGGTCAATCTGGATGCAAAGAATGCCATCCAAATACGCAAGCAAGTTCCCCATCTAGTAGCGCAAGTTCAAGCGCTTCTATGGGGGGAAGTTCAATGTAACAAATAGCACTTTATTTAAAAACATTTAAAGCCCTACTCCGTCTGACGGGGTGGGGTTTTAGTGTTTTTTAAAATGCTGTGCTAAAATAACTCTTTATGGAAAAATCAAATCCTTGGATATGGAGTTTATATGATTTTGCTAATTCATTAGCATCTATAATTGTTTCTTTCTATTTTTCATTGTTTGTTGTTAGTCAATTGGGTAAAAGTGATGTTTGGGTAAGTGTTCCTGTCGCTATAACAACATTTCTATTACTTGCGACACTGCCATTTCTAGGATCAGTTATAGATAAAGTAAAAAGATATAAACCAGCTTTATACACTACAACGATATTAGCCATTTGTGCTTTGATACTGCTAGGAATTTTTGCGTCAAAAATTATATTGAATTCTAATCTATTTATTTTTGTCATAATTTTCTATTTTCTCTTTCAATATTTTTATCAAATTGCAATGGCCTTCTACCTTCCTTTTTTGCAGAGTCTTTCGCAAAGACATTCACGTGATTTTGTTGCTAGTCTCGGCCTTGCGATAGGGCAACTTGGTAATATAGTTGGGTTAGCTATAGCTTTTTTCATAGTTGGTTCAGACCTAAACATTCTTGGATTAAGTAAAATCCCGTTAGCTTTTTGTTTTGGCGCGATTTTGTTTTTGATATTTTTCTTTATTTTCAATAAGAAATTTAAGGAAGAAGATTACCATATTGATAGGCAAGTAAGTTTTTTACCAAGATCTTTCAAAGAGTTATTTGCGCAATTTACTATTCTCAAGAAAGAAAAAAATGTTCTCTGGTATTTAATAGCATATTATTTATTTGCCGATGCGATACTAACACTTCAATTATTTGCTTCGCTATATCTTGATAAAGTTGGGCTTTTGGATTCTGGATTAAGAACCGTCGCATTTTCTATTGGGTTGCTTACTGCAGTAATTGGCGCGCTGTTAACGCCATGGTTCCATAAAAAAATTGGCAATTTGAAAAGGGCCATCAGTATAATAATTGTTATTTGGTCTCTATTACTTTTTGTTCTAGCTCTCGCGATTACACCAACACAAATGACGATTATAATCGGTTTAAATGGGCTTGCTTTTGGAATACTATTTAGCTTGTCAAGGATAATCTATTCAAAAATTATTCCAAAAGATGAACCAGCAAAATATTTTGGTATGTATGTTTTGTTTGAAAGATTTGCTTCAATTCTTGGCCCATTGATTTGGTCTTTTTCCACTATTATTTTTGCTTTTGCTGGCGAAGAAACAAAGTATAGATTTGCGATCGGTTCACTGGGAGTTCTTGTTCTTATTTCATATTTTGTTATGAGAAAAGTAAAGGAAGAATATTATTCTTAATTTACTTGCACTTAATTCTGATTATAGAAATTTTACTTTTATTTCTTATACTTCCAACAATTCACCGTGTGGTCTTTGACCATTCCAATTCCTTGCATAAAAGCGTAACAAATAGTTGGACCGGCAAATTTAAAACCGCGTTTTTTAAGGTCATTGCTCATTAATATAGATTCAGTGGAGTGAGAGCGATAATTTTTCAAGTTTTTCGGATGGCCGACAATACTTTTTCCGCCAGTGAAAGACCAGATGTATTTTGAAAAAGTTTTAAATCCTTTTTGAATTTCAAGAAATCTTTTTGCGTTTTCAATCGTCGCTTCTATCTTTAGACGATTACGAATAATTCCACTATCTTTCATCAGTCTCGCAACATCTTTCTTAGTCATTTTAGCTATCTTTTTCGGATCGAAATTGCAAAAAGCCCTAGCAAAATTATTGCGTTTATGTAAAATGCATTTCCAAGACAGACCAGCTTGTTGAGTGTCTAGAACAATCGCCTCAAAAATGTCCATATCTTTTTTCTTTGGGATTCCCCAAACTGTGTCGTGGTAAATCTTCATTCTTTCGTCATCGTCAACCCACAGACAGCGATTTTTGTTGTACATTTTTTTATTCATAACATCGGGTTTTAATTGCTGAGCCACCTCTCGGGCTTGAACCGAGGACCTACGGTTTACAAAACCGTTGCTCTACCAACTGAGCTAAGGTGGCATATGCACGTTTATATTACACTATTTTTAAAAATCTTCAATCATTTCCCTAAAAATTTGAAACCTCGCCCCGTCAAACGGGGTGGGGTTTCGTTGTTTACCATTAATGCTTAATATGCGTATGATGATACCCCAACGTTTGCTCTATGAAGTAGTGAATGTGTTTTGATAAAAAACGAGAGAGTTGTTCAACGCCTAGAAGTGGATAAACAATAATTAGAATTAAAATCTCACGGAGATAATAAAATACATAACGCCATATATTTTTTTGCAGAGTTATAAGGTCAATTATTGGTTCATCGTGATGACGAAACAGAAATGGGGCAGAATGAAAGTTCGTGGCTTGTTCAGACGGGTGTTTTGGAAGAGTTACGAGCTTCCACCCAATCATTACTCCAACTATTGCTAGACTTCCTATAAAAATTATAAATAAAATTAACATAAGATAATAAATATTAGTATTTCTGCGCTTCGCGCAGAAGAATAAAAACATCTCATATAAAATAGTGTATATCGCTTATCCTAAAACTGCAATGCGGCTGAAAGTCCCGACATCAATACGTTCGCCAGTTTTTTGTGTTACTGCTTCTATCATTTGCAATACTGTCATTTCAGGATTTTTTACAAATGATTCCGCCAAGAGCGATTCTTTGTCAGGAGAACTCATTGCTGTAATGTGAAGCGCGATATTGTTGGCGAGCGTAATAAAATCCTCTGTCTTTGCGACAAAATCACTTTCGCAGTTCATCTCAAGGATCGCCCCCATTTGTTGGTTACTATGAATATATGACACAATAAGTCCTGCTTTTAGTTCACGGCCTGCTTTTTTTTCGGCTGATGATGCGCCTTGTTCGCGAAGAATTGCGCGAGCTTTATCCATATCCCCTTCAGATTGTTCAAGTGCTTCACGACACTTGCTAATAGAAATACTTGTTTCGTCGCGGAGTTGTTTTATTTGTTCTGTTGTAATCATAAGAGTTGTAATTATATTATGTTTTGCCAATGGCAGAAATATAATATTTAAATAATTTATATCTTCGCCTCCGGCGAAGAAGAATTTGATCAGATGGTCTTCATTGCTTCTACTAAAGCATTTAATATCAATGAAACACTTGCTTGCGTAGCATCATTACCAATAATTGGATATTCAATAACACTCATATCACAATCAGTATTACCAAGCGCTACAATCGGTATATTTTTTATTCGCGTTTCTTTCACTGCATTATTTTCTTTAAGAGGGTCAATAATAACTAGAGCTCCAGGTAAATCTTTCATATCTTTTATACCGCCAAAGTTCGCATTGAGTTTATCAATTGTTCTTTCAAGAAGCAGACGCTCTTTCTTCGTGCGATAAATAAGACGATTTGTTGCTTTGCGGTCTTCAAGGTCATCTAATATGTTAATTCGTCCGCGAATTTCTTTGAAATTTGTAAGAATGCCACCGACCCAACGTTTTGTAATATATGGCATATCAGCATGCTCCGCCGCTTCTGTAATCAGGCGCTTGATTTCTGGTTTTGTACCAACGAATAGAATTTTCTTACCTGCTCGTTTTATACCAGCGAGAAATTCTTGTGCCTCAACAAGGACTTTTGCGGTTTGTGTAAGGTCAATAATATCTATGCGATTTTTAATAGCATAGATTGCGTCTTGTGTGCTTGGATGTCTACGACTACGAGTATATCCTGTCTGAAGACCTGCAGTATACATCTGCTCAATTAAATTATTTATATCTGACATATAATTGGTGTTCCTGCACAATTCTATTTCTTGTCTCTTTTCGCTGTATGCGAAAAAGGGAAAAAAGAATCGTTTGCATGTCCCTTAAAAGAAGAGAAATGAGCTTATCTTATTTAATAATATTGGATAATAAGCTTAAACAGGGTGACTGGGTTATACTAGCATATATTTGTGTGAAGACAAGTGGTATTTATTACATATTAGTATTGTTTGTGATTAGAAAATAGTATATTATATTTGTAGTGATTTTCTGTTATGAAGACTGAAATTACTGAAGACAAGAATGATATTCTCATCTCTTTGTATGATGAGTGGAATGAGCGTAAGAAAGATATCGCTTTTCCATCGTTTAGAAATATATATTTTCGCGAGGGTGACATTTGGTGGTGTTCATTGGGTTTGAATGTTGGTAGAGAATCGTATGGGAAAGGGAAAGAATTTAGACGTCCTATTCTTGTTTTTAAAAAATTATCAAGTGATATCTGCATTATATTACCACTATCTTCAAAAGAGAAAATAGGTACATGGTTTATTGACGTCACATTTCAAGAGCACAAAAGATATGTTCTGTTATATCAGATACGTATGTTACATACGAAACGTTTCCAACGTAAGTTAGGGCAACTTGATGAGAAGGGCATGTTTAGAGTAAAAGAAAAACTCGAGAAATTACTCGAGCTTTTCTTAGAAAATCATCACTCAGCAAATGCTGAGATCGATGGGAATACCCCAAAAGTAATATAAGTATATCATATATCTAGATTATTACAAACAAGTTTGTGTAAAATAGCAAACCCCAAAATATTTGTGTAAAGACAATAGTACTAAAATAGTGAACAACATTGTTGAGTGTTCTATAGAAGGCAAGACCCCATTTTTTTTGCTTTTTTCATTATTTTGAGTACTATAGAGAATATGAAACAATCACAACTTTTTACTAAAACACGTCATGAGATACCAACGGACGAAGTTGCCAAAAACGCGCAATTATTGGTTCGAGCTGGATATATACATAAGGAAGTAGCCGGAGCATATTCTTTTTTACCGCTTGGATTAAGAGTACTCTCAAAAATTAATAATATTATTCGCGAGGAAATGAATAGTGCTGGCGGGCAAGAGATTTATATGACTGCATTACAAAACCCAGAAACATGGCAAGCAACTGGACGTTGGGATGATAAAGTTGTTGATAATTGGTTTAAGAGTGAACTTAAAGCTGGAGGGCAAGTTGGTTTTGGTTTTACTCATGAGGAACCATTGACTGCTTTAGTTAAACATCACATTTCATCATATCGTGACCTTCCAGTTTTCATATATCAAATACAAACAAAGTTTCGTAACGAAATGCGCGCTAAATCAGGTCTTTTGCGTGGACGAGAATTTCTGATGAAAGATTTATATTCTTTTTCTCGTGGCGAAGCGGAGCATCAAATTTTTTATGACAAAATGAAAGAAGTATATAATCGTGTTTATGAACGTTTAGGAATTGGCGAGAAAACGTTTATAACTTTTTCTTCAGGTGGGTCATTCGCTAAGTTCTCACACGAATTTCAAACAATAATGCCATCAGGAGAAGATTCTATATACGTTGATTATGATAAAAAATTAGCTGTGAATGAGGAAGTGTATACGGATGAAGTTTTGTCTAACATTGGATTAGATAAAAATAAAATGCAGAAAGTAAATGCCGCAGAAGTCGGCAACATCTTTACGCTTGGCACAAAGTTCTCCAAGCCACTTGATCTTGTGTATACTGATGAAAAAGGTGCTACTCATCCTATTTTTATGGGTTCATATGGTATTGGGTTATCACGTATTATGGGCGTTATTGTAGAATTATTTGCTGATGATGGTGGTATTGTATGGCCTGAAAGTGTAGCGCCATTTAAAGTACATTTGCTATCACTTGATGGTGGAGACGATGAATTGCAGAAAGAAGCAGAAGAGTTTTACATTAGTTTATGTAAGCGAGGCGTTGAGGTGCTTTTTGATGATAGGCGTGATATAAGCGCTGGTGAAAAATTTAGTGACGCTGATCTCATTGGCATTCCGTGGCGCGTTGTAATGAGTAAGCGTTCACGAGAAGCGGGGGGCGTTGAAGTTAAGGCGCGGAATGGCGCGGAGAGCACTGTTATGAGTATTGAAGAAGTACTTAATAAATTTAATTCATAATGAAATTTCTGGATGACATATACAAAAAATTCTCTAATGATATTGGTATTGATCTAGGTACCGCTAATACTCTTGTGTGGGTAAGAGGGCACGGAATCATCATTGATGAACCATCTATTGTTGCGATAAATAAAAAAACTGGTCGTGTCGTCGCTGTTGGTAGCGAGGCGAAAAAAATGTTAGGACGCACACCGGGTCACATTGATGTTATACGTCCGCTTGTTGATGGTGTAATCTCTGATTTTGAAGTTACTGAAGAGATGCTTCATTATTTAATTAATAAAGCAGAGAGATTAAGTAAGCGTCAGAGTAAATTTATACGACCGCGTGTTGTTGTGGGTGTTCCTTCTGGAATAACTAATGTTGAAACACGAGCTGTCATTGATGCCGCAAAATCAGCAGGCGTAAGAGAGGTTTATATTGTGGAAGAACCAATGGCAGCCGCAATTGGTATTGGTTTACCAGTAAATGACCCGGTTGGCTCTATGGTTGTTGATATTGGAGGAGGGACAAGCGATATTGCGGTTATTTCGTTGGGTGGAATTGTGCAATCAAAAAATCTAAAAATTGCCGGCGATCATCTTAATCGTGATATTATTAATCATATTCGCAATGAATTTAAAATTCTCATAGGCGAAAAAACCGCCGAAGATATAAAAATAAAAGTGAGCTCTATTGTCCCACGTGAACCGCTTGAGATGAATATACGTGGGAGAGACCTTATCACTGGTCTTCCACGAGAAATAATTGTTACTGATACTGATGTGCGTGAGGCATTGAATTCATCAATACGTATATTGATTGATAGTATAAAAGAAGTTCTGGAAAGGACTCCGCCAGAAATTGTAGCCGATGTAATGCGACGTGGCATATTTTTATCTGGAGGAGGAGGACTTATCCATAATCTTGATGTATTAATAAACAGGGAATTAAATATACCGGTTCACGTAGCTCCAGATGCATTATCAGCGGTTGCGCGTGGGGCAGGAATGATATTGGAGGACCTTGAATTATATAGAGGCGTTCTCCTACATGAATATGACGAACTTCCACCACGCTAAACAATCCTCATCATATACGTCAACGATTCTTATTATAGGCGTATTAATTATTGCAGTGCTTCTTTTAGCGCCACTTCTTACTGGTCCTGTTTCTCGTATTGATGAAACAGTTTGGCAAACACGATATAAAATTATTGATACTGCGAATACTATTTTTAAATCAAAAAAAGAAATGCAACGTTCTCTAAATGAAATTAATGAACGTATCAAAGTTTTAGAAGCTGAACAGTCATCTCATATTCAAATAGCAACTGATATCGCACGTAGTGGAGCATTATTTGGGTTAAGTGATTCAACTCCTACAGGATATGAAATTATGCCTAAATCAATAGCTCTTGTTACATCACGACCGCCACAAATACCATATGATAGTCTTATTCTTGATCGTGGTTCATATGATGGTGTAATTGTTGGAGATCGCGTGTTTGCTTCAAATAAAATTATTTTAGGTGTTGTTACAAAAAGTATGGCAACAACATCGCATGTAGTATTATATTCTGCACCAAGTAATGAAATTGTAGGATATCATAGTCCATCACAATCAGTTATTACTTTGTATGGTCGCGGTGGTGGTAGTTTTAAAACAGAAGTTTCACAACAAATGGAAATAAGTGTTGGTGATATAATTACAGACCAATCAAGTTCTAGAAATATTATAGCTGTTGTTGTTTCAATTGTATCTGACCCGCGTGACCCATCGCAGAAAATATATGCGCGTGTTCCAGTTTCGTTATCATCATTGAGATATGTGCAGATAAGTAAGTAGATTGTTATCTCTTCTTCTCCCCCTATTAAAATGTTTTCATTTAACATCCAACAAAAAATGAAGGGTAGCAACGCTCGTGCTGGCGTTATTCATACACAACATGGTGATATAGAAACCCCCGCCCTTATTGTTGTTGGCACGAAAGCAACAGTAAAAGCAATGACGTCAGATATGATACTCGCGACAGGAGCGCAAGCTGTATTAGCAAATACATATCATTTATATTTACAACCGGGTGATGATATTGTTTCTCGTGCAGGTGGTCTTCATTCTTTTATGAATTGGTCTGGCCCAATTTTCACTGATTCGGGCGGATTTCAAGTTTTTTCTTTAGGAGAGGCTTATGGCAAGAAGGTAAGTAAAATTATGGCTTCTTCTCTAATCCTCCCAAATTCTGGGGAGGATGCCCACGCTAAGCGTGGGCAGGAGGGGACAGAAAAACTCTGCGCTATTGATGAAGAAGGAGTAACATTCAAATCTCACATTGATGGTTCCGAACATCGTTTTACTCCAGAAAAATCAATGCAAATTCAATGGAATCTTGGGGCTGATATTATTTTTGCATTTGATGAATGTACATCTCCGCAAGTCCCTCGTGATTATCAAGAAGAAGCTCTTGCGCGCACTCATCGTTGGGCAGAGCAATCATTACGTGAACATAAACGTTTAAAATCTAATGTGCCACCTGATGACACACGTTTCTATCAGGCCATCTTTGGTGTTGTGCAGGGTGGCCAATATGAGGACTTGCGTCGCGAATCAGCACGTACACTTGGTGCTATGGATTTTGATGGTTTTGGTATTGGCGGGTCATTTACGAAAGATGATATTGGCACTGCTGTACGATGGGTAAATGAAGAACTGCCAGAAGAGAAACCACGGCATCTTCTTGGAATTGGTGAACCTATTGATATTTTTCTTGCCGTTGAAGCGGGATGTGACACATTTGATTGCGTAATTCCAACACGTCTTGCTCGTCATGGCCACATGTATACAAAAAATGGAATAGTGAACTTAAGAAACTCTAAATATAGAAGCGATATGTCTAAACTTGATATAACAACTTCATCGCCAGTTTCAATGCAATATACTCGTGCTTATATTTCTCACCTTTATCATTCGCACGAAATGCTTGCTTCTATGATTGTGTCGCAACATAATATATTTTTTCTTGTTCAATTAATGAAAGATATTAGGCAATCAATTATTGATGGTAATTTTAATTTATTTAAAGAAAATTTTTTGAAAGATTATTATAGTTAGTATTTATTTTCTACTAACATCCCGCCAGTTAGGGCGGAAAAGATAAATTCTAGAGAACTTGTCAAAAATTATTGATTATGTTAATATATAAATATATGAAAAAAATAACATTTGGTTTGGTCATATTATCAATATTCGCTATATTTTTAGGGGTAAATGTGGTAAATGCTCAAGTAACTACAGTTGAGCCACTACAAGCTAATACAGAAGAAGCTGTATCTTATTCTTATGAAGCTAAAGTAGAGCCAGTTAAATTCTTTGAAAAAGTTAAGCTTATATTCACTTTTGATAAAGAAAAGAAAGCAGAAATTCTTCAAGATTTTTCAAGTAGAAACTTTGAACTAGCTAAAGAGCAAATTAGTGAAGGTAATACTGAAATAGCGACAACTCTTTTCCAAGAATCTGATAAAAATATCAACAAAGCAACAGATTCAATTTCTAAAATACGAGATGAGAAGAAACAAGAAGAGGCCTTAAGTGGCGTATCGGCTACGGTTACTACAAGAGCTACTGTGTTAACGGATGTTATGGAGAAAGTCCAAAATGTTACCGCAAAAGAAGCTATAGGAAAAGCTATTGAAAAGCAAGTTGAAGTTAAAGATATCACAGACGCAAAAATCCAAGCCCTTTTGAATAGAATCGCTGAACTTGAAGCAAAAATTAGAGAATTAGAAAGCAGAAATAATGTTAATGAAACAACTGTCCCATCTTATGGAAAAGATTTTTCTGCTCCTCTTCCTACAGTTATAACATCAGATGTATCATCAACAACAGTGCCTAGTTCCCTAAAACCATATAAAGTGCCAACAGTTACTACTTCACCAAACGCAAAATGTGGAGTAAACACATTTAAGGTTAATAATGAATGTGGTAATGGTATGTATAGAAATGTATATGCTCAATGTTACGATGGTTTTGAAATTACATTAGGAGAAAGAACTTCCTGTAAATCTGTTGAATTGTGGAATCAATATGCAAAAGAAGCATGTACAAATCACTGTTCAATAAGAACAGAACCAGAACTTCCAGCAATTAGCAATGTTACATCTAGTACAACAGTACCAGCACCAGAGAGAGTAAAAGTAATAGAAGAAGCCCCAACCTCAGTAAGAAGTGATAGAAATGGTATTATTCAAGAATTATTTAATTTTGAAACTTCAACAAGAAATTAAATTTATTTACAATAAATTAAAAATAAAAATCTAGTTTTCTAATTAAATCTAAAAAATACACTTTGTACTTTTTGATTGTAGTTGTGTTTGTAACCGTTCTTTCTGTAATTCAGTCCAGAATTATTGCATCTGTTTTTGACGGACTTGTCGCAAAAGATGCTGAAGTGATTATTTTTTCAGTTATTCTATTTTTTCTATGTATTTTTACGTTGAAAGAATTTGACAGGTTTGGCGGGAA
>MFUQ01000002.1:12736-16169 GCA_001785725.1 Candidatus Nomurabacteria bacterium RIFCSPLOWO2_01_FULL_36_10b | reverse complement strand
TTTGTTCCAAGTGTGTATACATCATGTATGTGTACTGTAGCTTATGTTGTGGATGGGGATGACAAGAAAGGGCCATTTGGTATGCCTGGACATGGTGGAGCAGTACCTAAAGTAAATGAGACAATTAAAGCAGGGGAGTCGCGTGATATTGAAGTTGTTTTTGACCCGAATGCTCATGGCCCAGCAGGAATTGGAATGATTGACAGATTTGTATTTATTGAAGATGCAAATGGTGAGAAATTACAGCTTGAAATCAAAGCTACTGTAACTCCATAATGTAATTGTAAATATATTATGAAAAAACTTATCATTACAATTAGTATTATCATTCTTGTTATAGTCGGTCTGGTTATTCTTAAGAATAGCGGAGGAACGTCTTCAATAATATGGAATATAAGTAATCATGGAACATGGTTATTGCCACTTGTTCTTGTAGCATCTATCTTGGATAGCGTGCATCCGTGTTCTTTCTCTATATTACTTATCACAATTGCTTTTCTTTTCGGTATACAAGTTGAAAGGAAAAAGATTCTTCAATTAGGTGGCACATATATTGCTGGGATATTTGCTGCGTACCTATTAATCGGTCTTGGGATATTAAAAGTATTGCATCTCTTCAATACTCCGCATTTCATGGGAAAGTTGGGGGCGACTATACTTATTGTTTTTGGTGTGATTAATCTTCTTAATAGATTTTTCCCATCATTTCCGATTAAACTGAAAATTCCAAATTTTGCTCATTCTTATATGGGGAAGCTGATGAATTCAGTTTCATTTCCTGCAGTATTTGCGCTAGGGCTTCTAGTTGGAATTTGTCAGTTTCCTTGCATGGGCGGGCCATATCTAATGGTAATAGGTCTCTTGCGAGATCAGGTTACATATTTAAGCGGATTTGGTTACCTGTTACTCTACAACCTAATTTTAGTTGTCCCACTTTTTGTTGTTCTCTTTATTTCAGCGAAGAAAGAATTAGTTGAAAAGATGCAAATATGGAAACGTGATAATATAGATGGAGTTAAATTATGGGCCGGAATAGCTATGATTATTATTGGAATATTAATTTTCTTCATATAATTTATGATTATCGCGACATCTTCTATACTAATAATTACTCTTGTGGCTTGGATTGCGAGGAAAAAATTACTGCTTCAAATTTGCCCAATTTGCGCTGGAGTGTTTTTAACATGGTTATGGATGTTTTTAGCTATGACTTTTGGCCAATTGTCAGTTAGCGATTATCAACTTCCAATCGCTATTCTTATGGGAGGAACAGTTGTTGGTTTGATGTCTAAACTAGATAAATATATTAAACAAAAGTTTATTATATTATGGAAGGTCATATTCGTTGCTTTGGGCTTCATAATAATGTACAGTTTAGTAAGTAGTAATTGGATGGTCTTCTTAATCGCGTTAGCATTGGAAATTATTTTTATTCTTGTATTTAAAATAAGAGGAATAACGCAAGGAACGCAAGATCCAAATCAATTGAAGACGCTTGAAGAAGAAATGAAAAATTGTTGCTAGATAAAATAAATAATGAATGAAGAAATAAAAAAAGAAAAACGAATTCCTTTAATGACGAGTATTATTATTGGAGTGATATTGATTGCAACTGGCTGGTTATATGTTGTGCGGTCCGCCAATCAAGAGGAGGGAGCATTTCAACACGCAGCGTCGGTAATTTCACTAGATGACATTTCTATTGAAAATGAAATTGAATTGCCAGCGCGTTGGGGAAATATTGGGGTACAGATGATAGAAGCTGGCGTGATTGATAAAGCTCAGTTTGAATCTTTGTATAGTACGCGTGGAGGACTTTCTGAATCAGACAAAAGATTGCTATACGATAGTAATAATGGAAATCTTGTAATAACATCAGAAAATTCTGGAATTATATTGAATATATTGTGGGCTTTTGGATTAGGGAATAAAAATCCTATTCTTGAGAAAGGTCAGATGACAGATGAGAAATATGGTGGCGCTGGGAATTTCGCGTCAACAGGCGGATGGACGCTATCTAATGGAGATGCGATGAGCCATTACAGCATGCATTCATTTGTAGTACTTACAGAAGAACAGCAAGCGCTTGTTGAAAGTGTCTCAAAAGGAATATTTAGACCATGTTGTAATAATTCAACATACTTTCCAGATTGTAATCATGGAATGGCAATGCTCGGCCTATTGGAGTTAATGGCTTCGCAAGGAGTTAGCGAAATAGACATGTACAAATTTGCGCTTAAAGTAAATACACTTTGGTTCCTTGACCAATATAAAACAATTAGGGCATTCTTTGAGTCAAAAAATATAAGTTGGGAAAGTGTTGATCCGAAAGAAATACTTTCTTCAAAGTATTCAAGCGCTTCAGGATTTCAAGATGTGTTATCGCAAGTGCAACCGCAAGAGCAGACTAGAGGAGGAAGTTGTGGAGCATAGATAAAAATGAAATAAACTTTTTCTTCGCCGTAGGCGAAGAATATTTTTTAAATAAGAAATCTTTTTGGACAATACAAAAAGTTAGAGTAATATATACTACGTTGCGGAGCGTAGTATAGTGGTAGTACACAGGATTCGGGTTCCTGAAGTTTGAGTTCGATTCTCAGCGCTCCGACCATACTATATTTATTAATTTTACAGAACTGTTGATAAGGTGCAAGTGTTAGTAATATTGATGTGATGGCGCTTTTTATGTTATACTACATTTAGGTATAGTTGTTCCCATGCTTGTGCTTGCATTTCTAACAAATATATGTTATTGTGAAAATCGTGTTTTTGTTATTAAAATATAAGCCATTATCACCTAATTATTAGATGACACACCACCATTATGAAAAAATTTATTAACATTTTGCTAGTAGTAGTTATAGCATTCGTCGCGATAGGTATGACAATTAGACCTGTTGACGCGGCAAAAAATAATTCTCCAAAAGGAGAATATAGCGCGAGTGTTGTTTCTTATTCTGTAGATTCTACGGGGTATTTAACAATTAGTTTTTCAGTATCAGGGCATCCGTTCACGGGCTCTTTAAATAAATATAGTTTAGCGTTAAGTACTGGCGATAGTATCATAAATGATGATGTTCTAGATTTTAATAAAGTTGAGAGAGGGCATGGTGGCGATGGGCCATGTAATGATGTGCAAGGTTTTTGCGCAAGTGGAACTTATGGATATCAATATACAACAAGTGGTTCATACCAACTTACATTATTTTTATATGATGACAAAGGTAATATAGTGGCATTTAGCACAACGCCAGAAGGATCTATTATAGTAACAATATCAGAAAATGGTGGTGGTGATGATACTGGTGATGATACTGGTGATGATACTGGTGATGATACTGGTGACGACACAGGTGGTGATACTGGTGACGACACAGGTGGTGATACTGGTGATGACACAGGTGATGACACAGGTGATGACACAGGTGATGAC
>MFUQ01000002.1:11417-12714 GCA_001785725.1 Candidatus Nomurabacteria bacterium RIFCSPLOWO2_01_FULL_36_10b | reverse complement strand
ACACAGGCGATGACACAGGCGATGACACAGGCGATGACACAGGCGATGACACTGGTGATGACACTGGTGATGACACTGGTGATGACACTGGTGACGACACAGGCGATGATACTGGTGACGACACAGGCGATGACACAGGCGATGATACTGGTGGTGAGACAAATAATAATGATACTAGCGCTCCTTCTGATTCATCAAATTCTAATGGTAAAAATGGTGGCGGTAGTGTAAATCGTGGTTTTCTAGCTCGTAATCGTGGGCATGTACGTGGAGCTCGTATATTGCCTGATTGTAAAGATGTCGCGTCAACATCTTCATATTATTGCGCGCAATAATGTTATAATTAAATTTAAATAAAATATCCGCCGAAAGGCGGATATTTAGTATTTTAATAATGGCAAATATTCCAATATTATAAATAATGAGTAGAAAATAGAAGATATATATGAATATATGGTACTATAATATAGTATGTTTGGTATTGATCTCTCTACATTATTAATCACAGTTGGATATATAGGTCTTTTCGCTATTATTTTTGCTGAGACAGGTTTATTTTTTGGTTTCTTTTTGCCGGGTGATACGCTTTTATTTACTGCTGGCATATTAAGCGCTGGGGGAACGTTTTCAGTATGGATTGTTATTATTATTGCTATTATTGCAGGAATTATTGGTGATAGTTTTGGATACTATTTTGGGAAAAGGGCAGGGAGTTATTTCCTTAAAAAAGAGGACTCATGGATTTTTAAAAAGAGATACATTGAAGAAACAAGAAAGTTTTATGATAAGCACGGAGTTAAAACAATTGTTCTTGCGAGATTCTTACCAATAATTCGCACATTCGCGCCACTTCTTGCGGGTGTATCTCACATGAGATACGAAATATTTATGCCATTCAATATAATAGGCGGGGTTTTATGGGTTGTAAGCATGACGTTGTTGGGTTATGGATTAGGAAACATTGTACCGAATATTGATGTATATGTTGTACCAATTATTATTGTCATCTTTGTTTTGTCATTTATACCACTGATTGTTGGATATATTAAGCGCGGAAAGAAGGGTTTATCCATAACCCACCCCGAAGTAGTGAGTAAAAGAATGAACGATGTTTAATTAACGTAAGAATTAATAAATAATAAAATAGTTTATAATAATATGATATAATAATATCATAGTAAACTATGCCATCGTCTAAGAAAAATATTATAGAGGATATTGTTCCACCTGATGAAAGTTGGGATATTGATAGTAAAGAAAATCAAGAGCAGCTACAAGAAAATAAAATTGTTCAAGA
>MFUQ01000002.1:11049-11401 GCA_001785725.1 Candidatus Nomurabacteria bacterium RIFCSPLOWO2_01_FULL_36_10b | reverse complement strand
TATAATAGTGATGGAATTATAACACCAGACGAGCAACTAGATACTAAAAATTTTGATGGAATCAAAAAACAAATAGAGCAAAAGAGAAAATCAAAAAATAACAACAATAATAATTATAAAAAATATGTATTTCAAGAAAAACATAAAGTGGCGTCGCCGTGGGGTCACCATCCTTTGCGTTATATTATATTTGGAGTGATTTTTATTATCGGAGTTGTTCTAATCATTACGGTTCCAAAAGGTCAAGCACTTGTTTCGGTATTTTATCCGTCATCATGTCTTGGAGGGTGGGAAAATACACAGAATGCAATAGGAGAGCCAGAAGCGCTATTTAGTTTAAATCCTGAAGATT
>MFUQ01000002.1:0-11040 GCA_001785725.1 Candidatus Nomurabacteria bacterium RIFCSPLOWO2_01_FULL_36_10b | reverse complement strand
AATGTATTGTGGAGATTTTAAAGGTTCTATCCCACCAGCCACATTGCCAACAAGCTTTGAGCTTGCAATATCATGGTCTGTAGATGATGGGTCAGTAAATCATATTGCTCCACAACCTTTTGATATACAAGAATTAAATACAACAGACGCGAAAGAATCCGACATTATAGAAGAAACTTCCAACGCCGAAGGCGTTGAATCTATAGATCAAGGCGTGGCTACTAACACTGAAATTGAAGAATCCTCAGACGCTGGCATTTCTTCCGGCACCGAAGGTGCTAGCGAAAATAGCAATGAAGTTGTACCAGATTTAGACACAACACCCAATACCGAAGGCGTTGAAAATTCTAATGAAGAAACACAAACTGGTATACAAGCATTTTTGCGAATGCTTATAATGCCAATATCTGTTTTTGCGGAAGATGTTTTGTCAGATGACCAATCTGTTCTTCCAGATGGGGAACAAATACAAGATGAAGAATTAACCACAGAAGAAAATGACATAGAGATTACTACAGATGAATCTTCTATTCTACCGGAAGCAGAATTAACTGCAGAGGAAACCGGTACAGAAATTACTACGGAAGATTCTTCTGATGTTCTGCCAGAGACAGAATTAATAACACAAGAGGCAGAAACAATAACAGACGTAAGTGATATCAGCGATGATGTTGTAAATGACCCATTTATATCAATTTATTACACACTTGATGGGGAATTATGGAATATTTTAGCAACAGTGGAAAGAGATGAATGGCAAAATGTACGTATTCCAATTCCTCTTAATAATTGGGAGCAGATATCTAAATTGCAGTTAAGATTTGTTACTGTGTCGCGCATTGACCCTCTCCCACACGTGTACATTGATGCTGTAGCATTAAATGTATTGTATTCAGAAGATGTGTCACTTGCTCTTGTACCTGATGGCTCCGCAGATTTTAAGAAATATACAATTGAAGATTTCCAAGATGAACATTCGGGGTCATTTTCAGTTGATGTGAAAAATAATAGCGACCAAGGAGAGTTTCTCCACATAATTAGTTCTAATGGCGGAGCATATGTTATATACCCACACGAAGAGACAGCGGAATCTGTTATGATGAGTTCAATTGGGACTGACCCGGTAGATGTTTTTTCATACCAACTATCATTAGGGTCATATGTTATGCTTGCGACAAAACGTCTAGATGGATGTGAACAACTTAATTTACGTAGATGTAGAGATGACGCTGATTATGGAGGAGAGATAACATTTTCTATAGCCCCGTCGTTAAATACACCACTTGCATATCGTGATGAGGGAATAAAAGATGAAAGTATTATTGCAGGTGAAGAACCGCAAATTAGTAATGAAGCCGCAATATCAATGCCAGTATTAGTTTCTGATTTAAATACAAGTTCAGATGTTATACTGTCTGAAACATTAGGAGGCGATGCATTAGTAGAAATAGAAATATCAGACGATGTTACTCCTATTGGTGATGTTGTCGCAGATATAATTAGCGATATTATACCTGATTCTACGTTAGAATCAGTAGAAGAAACTTCTGTTGATGAGGAAACAAATATATCATCAGATGAAGAATTAGATACAGCAGAAGATGTAGTAATTTCTTCTGATGGAGAAATATAGTATAATGAAATATATAATATTCTTACAATACTCATAAAAGTATGCAACTCCCAATTCCACATACAAGTAAATTAGCATCACATCATATTGCTCTTGGTGTATTTCTTCTTATTATAATAATTGGTATTATTTATAATTTTGTGTTTGCGGCTCCAAATCCGGGTCATGACTGGTCTGGGGTCGGTGATAGTTTTTTTGCAGTAACTGGTCCAGCAACATCACAGAAAACTTTTACATTTCCAAATGCTAATGCAACTGTATTAACAACAAATGCGTTGGTAACACTGGCTCAAGGTGGAACAGGCGCCAATCTAACATCTACAGATTGGGGGGTTGTTTATGGGACTGATTCATCAACTATGGCTATCACATCATCTGGCTCTGGTGGACAGATATTACTAAGTGGTGGTTCAATCGGTGGTGGTGGCACAGCGCCCTCATGGTCTACAGCTACATATCCAACTACAGCTACAGGAACAGGCACAATTCTTCGTGCCGATGGCACAAACTGGGTTGCGTCAACAGCAACATATCCAACTACAGCTACAGGAACAGGCACAATTCTTCGTGCCGATGGCACAAACTGGGTTGCGTCAACAGCAACATATCCTGATACTGCTGGCACTTCTGGAAATGTTCTTACGTCTAATGGTACAAATTGGGTGAGTAGCACTCCATCAAGTGGTTCGCTTATTACAATTCCAACACGCGCATTTACTGCTACGGGCGCTCTTACAGCTTCTCAAATGAACTCAACGACAGTATTTAAGGTTGGGATTTTTCCTATCCATGCACCAATCACTGTGAATCAAATCACTGTTAATGTTACTGCTGTTGGTACTGCACAGGCGCTCAAAATATGTATTTATTCTGCGACGAATGGGCTCGCTAAAGTGATTGATATTACTACCGCTTCAATTTCTTCTACTGGTGGTAAAAGTACTGCTGTATCAAGTGTTGCATTAAATCCAGGTAATTATTATATTGCGATAGGTTGCGCCGCAACTTGTAATATCACTATGAACGCATGGACTTCAACGGCTTTTGCCCATGAAAATGGCGCAAATATTCCAGCAAGTAAACTTGCGTATGAAGGTACTGTAACAATGTCATCGGCTGGAACATGCGATAGTGCATTACCTGCATTTACTTCTAATGCTGTTAATAGTACTTTTAATGCTCGTTTAGATAATTAAAAGCGATTATATAAAATTATTATAATCTTGCTAGTGTAAAGCGTAATAAAGTATAATAATCTTGTGAATATAGTATTATATATTAAGTATATGGAAAGCCACAGACATGCGATAACTATAGAACTAGCATTGTTAGTTTTCATGCTAATATTTTTGGCGCCAATTATGTTATATGCGCAATTGAATTGTAAAGTTGCGGCATCATGCATGGCTCCTTCTGTAAGTGTGGCAAATATGAGTGATACAACAAATGCTCACGCTGAATTACCGGGGCAGTCATACCCGTACTATATTTGTTGTAATTCTGTAACAGGTAGCACACTCACTAATATATGCTCTGGGAATTATCAGGCAGTTTTCGCTCTTTCTGACACTACAAATGCACATGTTGAGGTATATCCAAGTCCGAGCGGATATGCGACGACAGCATGTTTGGGCAGTACGACTATTGGAGATAAAATTACAATAGGATATGAATCTGGTATTTGTATTGGATATGACGACACCCTTGCTTCAATGTCTAGTATAGTAAGCAATGCTCATATTGGTAACGAAACAGCATACGGTGATAAAATATGTGGAACATTGTATTCGCAATCAATTAGTTTTTCAATAGATGATAATACTATTGGTTTTGGGCCGTTAAGTTATTCTGGTACAAAATATGCAACAGGGGATACATTAGGTAGTGGTATAGAAGTTGTTGCACATAATTTGGATGCTTCTACTAGCGCTCTATATGGATACACAATTACTGTTTTAGGGGGTACATTGTCATCATCAATTGGTGATACTATTACTGCTATCGGCCCCATTAACACTCTTCCCTCAATTGGGGACGAACAATTTGGCATTCGTGGGGAAGCGGTTGGTGGCACAGGAGTTGTTGAACCACCATATTCTGCTGCTGGTTTTGCTTATGACGCAACAGTTTCATCACCAGATGTCATTGCGACAGAGTCAGCAGGAGATGGGGTCAATACTACTTATGAGATGAGATATATGTCAAATATTGATGAACTTACTGAATCTTCTAATTATGATGCTGTTCTTACGTATGTTATGACTGCTAATTATTAGAAAGTTATCAACATATTCTACAGATTTATAATGACAAGTAATTTAATATATGGTATATTGACGAAGTATTAAGTTTAAAATATACTCTATTTATTATGAATATAAAAAATACAAATAAACGTCGATTCTCACTCACTATTATTTCAATTTTTACTATAATTTCATTTATCGGGGTTAGTGTTCATTCAGTTTTTGCAGTAACACCTGCGACGTATCTTGATACTTTATCTGATACACTCTCTACAATTAAGGATAGTACTATAGCAAATCATACTATTCAATTTATTACACCATCTGGTGTAGCTGTAAATGAAACAATCACACTAACATTTGATGCTGGTTTTAATCTTGGCACTTCTGCCGTAGCAAATTATGATTTAGCAGTTAGCGCAGGTGGCACATGTTCTGCTTTTTCTGATGAGATAGTTGCTGCTGTTCCTTCAGCAACAGATTGGGGAGTAGTAAAAGCACTTCAAGTAATAACATTTACAGCGCCTTCAGCCGGCACCCCTGTTACTGCCGGTCGTTGTGTGCAAATTGAAATTGGTTCAAATGCGCAAAGTGGTGGTGGCGGTGCGATGCAAATAACAAATCCTACAGCAGGTAATGCGGCGATTGCTATTGCTGGCACAATGGCTGATACTGGGGGAATAACCGTTATTATTTTGGCTGATGACCAAGTACTTATTACTTCTGTAGTTGACCAAATAATCGCATTCTCTATTTCAGATAATACAATTGGTTTTGGTTCATTAGATTATTCTGCTGATAGGTACGCAACGGGCAATTTGGCTGGGGCTGCTATTGAACCAACGAATGCTCATGATTTGCAGGCAAATACGAATGCAACATCTGGATATACAATTACAGTATTAGGAACAACATTGGAATCGTCAGTTGGTGACACAATCACAGCTATTTCTGGCGGTCCAGTGGCTTTGTCTTTTGGTAGTGAGCAGTTCGGTATTCGTGTAGATGAAACTGGTGGTGCTGGCGCGCCAGTGGCACCATATGATGGCGCGGCAGGGAATTTTGGTTTTAGCACAACGCCAACAGTGCCAACAGAGTTTGCGTCAGCTAGTGGCCCAACTGCTAATACAACATATGATGTTAATTACGCAGCCAATATTGTCCCATTAACTGAAGCAGGGAATTATGATACAACGCTTACATATGTAGCGACAGCAAATTTTTAATGAGTTTAGTTGATATATTTTATTTTTTGCACGATTCTTTAAGAATTTTTATACAGTTGTTGAGCCAAGATTGACTAATATATAGAATTGTTTCATTTGCGATTTTATCCGTCAATAATTAGTTGTTTACAAATTATTTTTTAGTATAATAATTATATTCATGTCTAGCGTATCTTCACAATATAGATTTATTTTTATCGTTGTATTCATAATTATAGTTGCATTTTTTATACCATCATATTATTCGGTGCATGCCCTTACGATTTCTCCTGCTCGTGTGGAATTTAAAACAGATCCCGGAACTCGTATAGATAGTAAGTTTACTTTAATAAATGAGCAAGAAGAAGCGAAGACCTTTTATATTTCATATGAGAATTTTGATGCAAAGGGTGAAACTGGCACGCCTAATTTTATTAATGATCATACGGGTCTTGCTAATTGGATATCATCACCACTTTCTTCAGTTACATTAAATGGCAAGGAGTCTCGTAACTATACATTTTCCATAACAGTTCCTAAAAATGCAGAACCAGGAGGATATTTTTCTGCTATTTTTTTAAGCACAGTACCACCGTCAACTTCAGAGGAAGGCGCGCAAGTTAGTATTGGCGCGAAAGTAGGAATGCTTATATTATTGACTGTAAATGGAGATATCAATGAAGATGGCGGTATTACAGAATTTGATACAGTACAAAATCGTAGATTTTACACATCATTGCCAGTTGATATGACATACCGTTTTCGTAATGATGGTAATGACCGAATACAACCAAAAGGCGATATAGTAATAAAAAATATGGTTGGCATAAAAAGCGCTCGTATAAATGCTAATATTGCTGAAGGAAATATATTGCCTAAAAGTGCGCGTCGTTTTAATGTAACATGGGCTAAACGTGATAAAGAAACAGTAATAAATGACACCGGGTCTTTTATTCATCGTTTAAAGCGTAGCGTAAATATTGAATGGCATAATTTTGCATTTGGTCGTTATTCCGCTAACTTAAATCTTGAATATGGCACACATGGCCAAAGCGCAACTGCCACAACACACTTCTTTGTTCTGCCATGGCATCTTCTGCTTATTGTACTCATACTTCTCATAATAATTGTTTTTGGAATGAAACATGCTTTGCGTGCATACAATCGCTCCTTAATGAAGAAATTAGAAAGACAAATGGGTATAGAGAATGTTCGTTCATTTGTTGCTCAATCTAGGAATGGTCATGAAAATTCAGAAAATGATAATGATGTCCGCAAATTAGTTCCTAACGTGCATCATGCTGTGCAACCGCCACCACATAGACCACCAAAACGCCATGCGAATTCTTAATACATATTTATTTTGTACCAATAAAGTATTTTCTCTGAAAATACTTTTTTGGATTACACTTTTTTGTGTGGTTGCGATGTCCGCATATGTAGTTATTCCATCTTATATAGCAAATGCTACGCCAGTTATTATGGGTTCAGGAGATATAAATATTACAGCTTCAGTTCCGGCGCACCCTAGGCAAAGGGATCGCTTGCGTATACCAGCTAGAATCAATTTTTCTGGTCGTGCGCTAGGTTACCAATCAGTTGTTTTGACACGTGATGGCGCCAGGGATCGCGAAACAACAGTTAACAAAACTGACGGGTCCTTTGCAATTTCAATACCGTCAATTGCTGTTGGATTTTATACATTTACACTTTATGCTATAACTATAGACGGTTACAGATCAAAACCAATTTCATTCTCTCTTATTATAGTTGCAGAAACGATTATTGATATTACTGATATTATTTTCATACTTCCAGATTCTTATAAAAGATATGATTGTAGTTCTGTACGTAGCGACCTTAATTGCGACAAGAGAGTTGATATGATTGATTTTACTATTCTTTTGCCGTGGTATAGACATTTGATTCAGCCATGGAAACCAGTTGATATAAATCGCGATGGGAAAGGGGATTTGAGTGATTTTAGTATTATGGCGTATGAGTGGACTGGATAATTTTATGATTTTTAATTTTTATACATCAATATATGTACCAAAAAAAATATTTATGTTTCTTCGGAATGTATGTATAATATTGGCAATAATTTTTGGTCTATTTAGTTTAAGCCATATGGCTGAGGCCTCAGTAATTGGTACAAATGCTGTGCCACGATATATTTCATTAGGTGAAGGCGTAACAGTTAATTTGCTTCTGCAACCTGAAGAAATCGCTATCAATGCAATTGAAGGCGTCATATCATTTACGCCAGATATTCTTAAATTTGTTCGTATAAGAACTGCAGGTTCAATATTGGGGCCATGGATAAAAATGCCACGCTTACGAAACGGAGATACAATTTCATTCGCAGGCATCATACCTAACGGCTTTGGTGGTTTCATAAATCCTTTTAATGGTGCAAAACAAGCTGGACTTTTGTTACGAGTTACATTTATTGGCAACAAAATTGGGGATGGATTTATTTATCTATCCGATATGCAAGTTGGGCGTAATGATGGAGATGGCACACTAGAAGAACCAAAATACTCTCGTGTAATACCAATTACTGTACGCGCTAAAAATGTGGAGTGGCAAGAACCAAAAATCATAGATACAGATATCCCAGATATAACGGCATATATTATTCAAGACCCAAATATATTTAATGGTGAATGGACACTCATCTTTTATGTATCTGATAAAACAAGTGAAATTGACCGTATTACTGTAAGGGAGGGGGGAACTGGTTGGATAACAACTCAAAGCCCATATAAACTACGTGACCAAACACGTCGTAGTTTAGTAACTGTACGCGCTTATGACACTGCTGGCAATATGCATACATTATATTTTGGGACTCCAATTAAACCGAATTATCTTTATTACTATATTCTTATTCTATTATGTATTATACTATTGGGAGCGTTTATAATTAGAAACTATGTTTTATTACATCGCAGAGTTTGTCCTCCAGATAAAGAAGAAGATATAACCATTAACTCCACATATGTTGCACTTCAATCAATCACATATCACAAGCACATCAATGGATCGCCCAAAGAAGAAAATACAAGAAAAGATAGAAAAATTATCTAGTCAGAGACGCCTATCATTTTCTGTACAGTTCAAAAAACCATTTAAATTTGTTAGCAAATATTGGAATACTTTAGGGCCGGGGTTAACTACCGGAGCTGCTGATGATGACCCTTCAAGTATTGCAACATATTCTCAAGCTGGTGCAAAATATGGATTCCAAGCTTTATGGTTTGCATTTGTTTCATTCCCGCTTATGGCGATTATTCAAGAGATGTGCGCTCGTATTGGATTAGTAACGGGGCAGGGGCTTGCTGCTAATATACGAAAACATTATACACGGCCTGTAATTACAATACTGACATTATTTTTGCTACTTACGAATATATTTAATATTGGGGCAGATTTGGGCGCTATGGCTGCAGCAGTACAGTTGCTTGTGCCACAAATACCTATTCTCGCATCTGTTGTTGCATTCGGTCTTATAAGTACATTATTGCCAATCTTTGTTAGTTATACGAAATATGCTCGTTTTTTAAAATATCTTTCTCTGATTCTTTTTTCGTATATTATCGCTCTATTTTTTGTTAAAATAAATGCTCGCGAATTATTTCTTAATACAATTATTCCGCATATAACTTTTTCTAAAGATACTATTATATTAATATGTGCGATACTTGGGGCAACAATTGCTCCCTGTCTATTTTTTTGGCAAACATCGCAGGAAGTAGAGGAAAGTGAGCAAAGAGATAAAAATAAATTTTCTAATGTAAGTAATGCTAATGTAATTCCAAAGCATACTATATCATGGTCATTAATACGAAATATGCGTATTGATGTGTGGTCTGGGATGTTTCTATCAAATATTGTTATGTTCGCAATTATTGCTGTATCTGGAGCTGTCCTTTTCCAAAACGGTATTACATCTATTAGCACAGCCGCAGATGCGGCAGAAGCGCTTCGTCCATTTGCAGGAGATTTCACATACATACTTTTTGCTTTGGGAATAATTGGGACTGGTTTATTGGCTGTTCCTATACTTGCTGGGTCAGCGTCATACGCAGTGTCAGAAAGTCTTGGTTGGAAGTTTGGTCTTTCTCATAAATGGAAAGAAGCAACAGCATTTTACAGTGTAATAGTAATATCAATAGTTATAGGAGTTTTAATGAATATCTTTAACATTAATATTATTTCTATTTTAATTACAGCGTCTGTTATAAGTGGCATTGTGGCACCATTTTTTATTCTTTACATTGTTAGATTAAGCAGTGACGGCAACATTATGGGTAGATATAAGAATTCTGCTATAGTACAATTTATTGGGTGGTGTATTCTATTTATAATGGGCGGGGTAGGGCTAACTACATTAATTGCGTTGATTATGTAGCATGACTAGCGCTTTGCTATTAAATGTGGTATAATAAAAAGTGTTAAATATATAGATAATATGAAGAATTTCTTAAAAAAATATTTTATTCCCGGTGATCACAATTCTCATTCTCCTGTGATTTTTGAAGCGTCTTCATTACTCATTATTGTTATAATTGGTTCTTTATTTCTCCTTATCTCTGCATTCGGAAAAATGGAAATGTCAAAAGGAAAGAATTTTCTAGCAGAAGTACAAGCGGCGCTTTTAATTGATTTGACTAATTCATCTCGTTCGTCTCAAAATCTTGCAACACTTAAAATGAATCCGTTACTAACGCTTGCGGCGCAGTTGAAAGCTGATGATATGGTAAGACACAATTATTTTGCTCATATAGATCCAGGTGATAGAGAAAAAACGCCATGGTATTGGTTTGAACTTGTTGGGTATCCAACAAATGCGTGGCGTGGAGAAAATCTAGCAGCTGATTTTTATCGCAGTGAAGATGCCCATCGCGCGTGGATGCGATCATCTGGGCACAAAGCAAATATTTTATATGATAGATACACAGAAATTGGGGTTGCAACAGCAAGTGGTATTATTGATGGTGTTTCTACAACTGTTGTTGTACAAATGTTTGGCGGACCAGTTAATCCATATCAAGACACAACGCACATTGGTGACAATATAAATAATGTTATTGCATATTTGGATAAAGAAGGTGCTCCGCTAATGATTAGCAACACGGCAATAGAAACAGCTAAAATTGTTAAAACAGAAACTCCTTCCTCAAATTCTTCAAATGTTGTTTCTGTTACAACGGCGTCAGATAAAACTATTAATATACAAACAGCTGATCTAAGTAGTACCAAAACAGCAACGAAGCCCATATCTAATCAATCACAGCAAACAAGCGCAAAATCTTTATCATCCGAATCAAATAATTCTGCTACAATAACATCAGCGACATCACGTGAGTTGTCTAGTGTCAGCAGGGAAGTGAATAGCGTATCTTTTTCAGTGCTTGGCAGCGCTGATAGACCACATATAAAGCTATCATGGCCTAATTTTATTATTATGCAGGCGCCCAATATAAGTCTTATCGGTATTAGTATATTGTTACTGGGGATAATTATAGCACTGATTATAAAAATATTTGTCAATATACGACGTCAGAACATATTTGCAATTATGAGAGGGGTTCTTATAATATGTGTCTTAATAGCGTTGTTAGTATTAAATCACGCATTATTTCAAACACCATTGATTCTTAGTATTAAATAATTTCCCCTGATTTTTATCTATGTCAAAAATAAATAAATATGAATCTAAACCATATAAATGTATTGACCTGCATGGTTATACAAAACAAGAAGCAGAATCAGTTCTTACACAGTTAATAAATACTTCTAAAGGCAAACATATTAGGATAATTACAGGCAAAGGGCTTCATAGCGAAGACAAAGAACCAATTATCAAATCATTTACAAAAGACTTCTTATGTTCACATAATATATCTTTTACAACTTCTAAAATACAAAATGGTGGTGATGGGGCTTT
>MFUQ01000001.1:1899-5922 GCA_001785725.1 Candidatus Nomurabacteria bacterium RIFCSPLOWO2_01_FULL_36_10b | reverse complement strand
AGACATTCTTGACAATGGGGAAACGAGAATGGATCGCACAGGTGTGGGCACGAAAGGGGTTTTCGGAAGACAAATTCATTTTGACCTGACGAAAGGATTTCCACTCCTAACAACAAAGAAACTCCATATGAAATCAATCATCTATGAGTTACTGTGGTTTCTCCGCGGTGGTACCAACATCAACTGGCTAAATAAGCACGGCGTTTCTATCTGGGACGAATGGGCTGATGATGACGGAGAACTTGGGCCGATGTACGGAGAACAGTGGCGTCGTTGGAAAAAACCTGGTGGCGAAACAATTGACCAAATTGATGAGCTAATCAGTGGAATAAGGGGAAACCCTAATTCTAGACGTCATATTGTAACTGCGTGGAATCCATCTGATATAAAAAGTGTTGCGTTACCATGGTGCCATGCATTCTTTCAATGTTATGTTATTAATGGCAAGTTGTCACTTCAACTTTATCAAAGAAGTTGTGACACATTTCTTGGTGTGCCATTTAACATTGCATCGTATGCACTCTTAACGCACATGATTGCTCATGTGTGTAATCTGCAACCAGTTGAATTCGTACACACTTTTGGCGATGTGCACATCTACAACAACCACTTTGAACAGGTGGCACTTCAGTTGTTACGTGAACCTCGCCAGCTTCCTCGACTTATAATTAACCAAGATGTCAAAAACATCTTTGGGTTTACATTTGAGGATTTTAAAATTGACGGATATGACCCTCACCCGGCAATAAAAGCCCCTGTGGCGGTCTAAAACTAAAAAAGAAAAAACCGCTAATCGGCGGTTTTTCTCTTTTTACGCTATCTTTTACACCACCTCAATACCCATAGAATAACACTGACCTTCAACAATTTTCATAGCGGAATCAATATCATTTGCATTAAGGTCTGGCATTTTAATTTCAGCAATTTTCTTTAATTGAGCGCGAGTAATTTTACCAGCTTTTGACACAGTATTTTTACCAGAACCAGAAGAAATTCCAGCTTCTTTTATAATAAGATACGATGTTGGGGGAGTTTTTATAATGAAATCAAATGAACGATCTTTATATACGTTAATTACAACAGATACTTTCTGCCCCATTTGTTCGCGCGTAGCTTCATTAAAACGAGTAACAAATTCGCTAATATTAACACCTGCGCCACCAAGCGCTGGTCCTAATGGTGGAGCTGGATTTGCCTGCCCACCTGTAACTTGTAATTTAATTTTACGTGAGAGTTCCTTCGCCATAGATGGGATACTAATATAGCTTATAATAAAAAGCAACTATGCTTTGCGTACCTGCAAAAAGTCCAGTTCAACTGGAGTTTCTCTACCGAACATTGAAACAAGCACTTTAACTTTGCCTCGCGCAGTATCAACTTCATTAACTTTACCTTGGAAATCCTTAAATGGACCATCTGTAATCTGCACGAGTTCGTTGATATCAAGTTCAATAGTATGTTTTGTGTCGTCAACATTCATACGAGCAAATAAAGATTCTATTTCAGTTTTTGAGACCGGAACAGGATGTACTCCTGCGCCAACAAATCCTGTAACGCGAGGGGTATTGCGGACAACATACCACGAATCCTCTGTAACAATCATGTCAACGAGAACATACCCCGGATATATACGTTCTTCAACTTCAACTCGTTTCCCTGTTTTTATTTTTACTTTCTTCTCTGTCGGAACAATAACACTGAAAATTTTATCTTGCATACCAAGTGATTCAACTCTTTGTTCCAAATTACGCTTAACAGCATTTTCATATCCAGCGTATGTATGAATGGCATACCAATTGCGTCCTTGTCCTTCTTCTTGTTTTGACATATGCGATACTCTTTTCTTTTATTTTTTAGAAAAGATATGTGATTAATATTTATAATGCTGTAATCCCCCATTGCAATAATTTAGTGAAGATAAGATCAAACAGACCTAAGTAATATGCAATAACAACTGATACCGCAATTACTAAAACTGTAAAAATAGCCACGTGAGTACGCGATGGCCATTTCACTTCTTTCATCTCATGTTGTACGCCCTTTAAATATGTGATAACGCTCATATAAATAAAATAAGAAATTAAGTAATCTAAAAGGCCCCTACGGGCCCGACTTAGATATCATATACCTTTAATCGAGAAAGTAAAGAGGATGGAACTTCTCGCTACGCGAGAAGGAATATTTCTAACGTTTCCATACTTGAAAAGTAATGATTATAAAAATAAGAATCTATACAATTACTTGATGTTCCCACAACTCCGCATAATAACCGTTCTTGGCTATAAGGTTATTATGTGTACCTTCTTCTACAATTTTGCCATTATCTAAAACAATAATTCTGTCTAGATGCGCAACAGTAGAAAGTCTGTGAGCGATTACTAGTGTCGTGCGATTCTTCATCGCCTCAATAAATGCTTCTTGAATTGCTGATTCACTTATTGAATCAAGCGATGACGTCGCTTCATCAAGAATTAGTATTGGAGTTTCCTGTAACATAACACGGGCTATGGCAATACGTTGACGTTGCCCACCTGATAATTTAATACCACGCTCACCCACAAATGTATTATATCCATTCGGCAAATCCATTATAAATTCATGAGCATGCGCCTGTTTCGCGGCAGTAATTATTTCTTTCATTGTAGCGCTAGGACGAGCATACATAATATTTTCTTTTATTGTTCTATGAAATAAAACTGGATCTTGGGGAACATATGATATATGGCGTCGCAAATCATCTTGCCTAATACTTCTAATATCTTGCCCATCAATAGTAATAGAGCCATTATTAACATCCATAAAACGTAATAGAAGTTCTGTAAGCGTAGTTTTGCCTGAACCAGAATATCCTACAATACCAACTTTTTGCCCTGATGGAATTTCTAATGAGAATTTCTTAAAAACGGTCTGCCCATTTACATATGTAAATGCTACATCATTAAATTTTATAACACCACTTTTTATCTTAACTCTTTCTGGCATAACCGGGTCAAGTATTTCAGGGTCTTGTTCAAAAATTGCCACCATTTCTTTGGCATCAGTAAGTGCTTTTGAGAAACTGCGAACATGCCAACTTATATTCCAATATATTTCAGATACTCTATTTGCATAAAGAACGAAAAGGACAACTACACCAGGGCTGACAAGACCTTTTGACCACATAATCATAACCAGATATAGTCCTAGCAATTCAAAGAATACTGAGAGCAATGAATATGCAGCATCTGTTGTACTATTAAAATACCACGCCTTACGTCTGGCTTTACCTTCCTCACTAGATATACTACCGTATGTATTTAACTCTTTTTTATGTTGAGAAAAAAATTTTACAGTAAATATATTTGATATGATATCAGAAAGCGCGCTTGATGCTTCTGAACTTTTTTCTGCTTTTTCGCCATCAAGGCGTATCTTCTTATCCAAGAATAGGTATATAAAAAGAGCATATACAGCGAACCAAGCAAGAAAAACTACTGAGAGCCATTTATTTTCACGTGTAACAAAATAGAAAATACTGATTAAAGTAAATAGTGTGATAGTAAAACTAAAGGCAACAGTGTCAAAAACGCTTTCGAATGATTCAATATATCTACTACTTTTGGTTACTAACCCACCGCTAAATGTATCAGAAAAAAACCTCATTGAGTGTTTAAATAACTGCGCCAACGTAAAGTTCCTCAATCTTTCCATAACCTTGCTTTCAACATACGCTGGAATATAAGCAAGGAATCTATGAAGAATAAAACCTATTATATATACAGCGCCAAGCATTAGTATAAGATACTTTAATTCATGTGGAATATTCCCATAAGTAATAGTTTCTGGGACATTAACAAAAAAGTCTATAATTTTTTTAAATAAAACTGGTGTATAACTTGATACTATAGCTGTGCCAATTCCAGAAATTAATACAACAATAATATGCGGAACATACCCTCGCATATGTATACGATAATATTTCCATACAGTTATTAGAGATACTGATTTCTTTTTTTGTTTATCTTTTTTATTTTTCATTATTCA
>MFUQ01000001.1:0-1887 GCA_001785725.1 Candidatus Nomurabacteria bacterium RIFCSPLOWO2_01_FULL_36_10b | reverse complement strand
AAGCAGAAGGGAAAACTACTTAATCTTATACGTCAAATATACAGTTGATTGAATTTTGTTCTGACCTATTGATATATCAGGTGATGGCACTGACTTTTCCATAACTGAGATACTACCACCCATGCCCATTTCCATAGCATTATCTGCATACATCATTGGAACCGGGCCACCCCATCCATTATCCTCGGAAAAACTCACAAGTTTTACAATTCGCACATTTAGACTCTTGGAAAGAGTGTCTGCTTGAGCGCGCGCTTTCTTAATCGCTTCCTCGCGAGCGGCAGTTTTAGCCGCATCTGGGTCTTCTACGCGTAGATTTGGACCCCACATAGTTTCTACATCATTTTTGCCTAGCGCTTCTAACACCTTGCCACTTAAGTCCAAGTCATGAAGCGTAATGATATCTGTTTGTACAACTTCATACCCAGTAAGTATTTGCTCTTGATTTACAGGACATCCATACCCATAATCATCAACACAGATGCTTTTTGTACTACGCCACTCATAATGGGGATTTGAACTATAGCTTTGAGTTTGAATATCTTTCTTTGGGACACCTATAGCAATCAAGCTTTCTGTAATTTTAGCTATTTTATCAGTTACTTCTTTTTGAGCCGTAGTAACATCCTTCTTTTCTGCTCTAACATTAAAAGTAATATCAGCTATGTCAGGATTCGCCATAACTTCTCCAGTACCTTGAACAGTAATTGTATTATTACCTTGCCCTGGACGCGTTAGACCAATCATAAAGAAAAATCCAGCAATGCCAAGTGCAGTAAGAACAATAAAAAAACCAGCTACTGTGTACATTAAAGTGCTTTTTGGAGCATCATCATAAGATAGAAATGACATAAAAATAAGTTAGTATTCAAATCTCGCAAAGTCACGTCAAACGTAACGGGGTAAGATTGCTACTAATATTAATGGGTAATGTGTATTGAGTATAACACGATGAGTATAATGTTCAAATACTAAATATAATAAATTATTCAACACCCCCTCCTTTGGAGGGGGCTAGGGGGAGGCCTTATTTCCAATATTTCTCAACACAATGATCGCAAATATTCTTTTTATCTGTCTCATAGAGACGTAAAAATTCTTCTTCTGTATTAAGTGTCGCTGTACGATTCACCTGTGATTCAATTCCAAGAATTGGCGCTGGGTCAATTGCAATAATAGTGCCATCTTTATGGCGAAATTCACACTGAAGGTGCACATGAGGATACATACCCTTTGCATTTCCAGATTCTCCCACTGTACCGATAAGAGTATCACGAGTTATAGAAATATTAGGATAAGAACGCAAGCTAATCTCTCGCAACATTTTCTGATATTTTGAAAAACCAACTTTTAAATCACGTAAATGCATATATAATGTATACAACATGAAGCCGTCTTCCGTTACTATATCTGGATGCGATATCATTACATAATTTCCATTACCAACGTGGAATCCAGAATATTCAAGTATACCCTCAAGAGAAGAATAAACTGGTTTCTTAATGGGGGATGCTAAATCAATGCCAAGATGAAAGTGGTGTGGTTGACGTAAGATAGGATGAAACTGTTCTCCAAAATAACCGAAGTATGGATTTATATGTTTTGGGTAATCATTACCAAGAGGAGATGAGGGGTTTGTTTTTTCATTTAAAAAATTATATACATGTCCCCATAATTCAGAATATTCCGGATTTGGGACGTGAATAACTTTTTTAGTCAAGGGGTCTCCCGGACGTTCGATCGTCGCCATTCGTATTTCGCCGATCGTAACCATGCACATCAGTATACTAGTAATGTATATTGACTACAACTATGTGTGGAAAAGCTCAATAGTTTTTTCTAGGTCTTCGTAAGACGCTCGTGTTTTTGCGCCTTCAATATATATAC